>JAZRWV010000291.1:0-19970 GCA_045599925.1 Myxococcota bacterium | reverse complement strand
TGGTACAAATTGTACCAGCAGCGGTAAGATTTGTACGTCTAGTGCCTGTGCGACGACTTGCGCCACGGGTACAGACCTTTGCAAAGGCACCTGCATCGATAAAGCCGCCACGCATGTGAGTTCCTGCTCGTCCTCGGCGATAAACTGCGAAAGCGATTATGCCGATGTGGACGGCAAGGCCTCCAATGGTTGCGAAGTCAACCTGAAGACGGATAACAACAACTGTGGTGCGAAAGGTACTGTTTGTGTCAATGGCCAGTCCTGTGTGGATGGCAGTTGTTCCTGTCCAACAGGTTTAACCTATTGCAAGACTGGTACATCGACGTATGCCTCTCTTGATGCGAGCAATAGCAACCAGTATTGTGGTTGTTCCAATAGTTCTGCTGGTACAAATTGCACCAGCAGTGGTCAGATTTGTACTTCCGGCAGCTGTGCAACGACTTGCGTCACGGGTACAGAACTCTGCAAGGGCACTTGTATCGATAAAGCCGCCATGCATGTGAGTTCCTGCACGACCTCGACGATAACCTGCGAAAGCAATTATGCCGATGTGGACGGCAAGGCCTCCAATGGTTGCGAAGTCAACCTGAAGACGGATAACAACAACTGTGGAACTGTGGGTGTAGTATGCACAACATCTGGTACTGGTGTTGATTTTGGGGCTTGTATGAATGGCTCTTGTCGTATTTCTTGTGTGAGTGGATATAGTCCGAATTCTGATAATACAGATTGTATTGCTGATCAGTCTTCAAACACTTGTTCACCAGCGTGTGGTGCAAATGAGGATTGTGTAAGCGGGGCTTGTCAGTGTAAGGATGGGTTTGTGAATTTCGGAACTGGAAATTCTCTGAACTGTATTTCAATGCAACTGTATCGTTTAAAAGAAGATAAATCATGTAAAGTCGGTTATACTACGTGTGGTTCAGTTACTGTAAATAGTGCTAGTGTTCCATTATGTTTAAAGAAAACTACTAATGGATGGGGGAATGGAGGTGGAAAAGTTCCTTGGAGTGAAGAGAATTGTGCAAATTGTGCAAACGATGCAAGTTGCACTAATGTTGAGAATGGTCTTGAGTATTGTAAGCATCATGCTTATACTAATACATATGATTGTCAGCAATCAGCAAATGATTAATCAATAAATGATTATTAATTAGTTCTAATTCTTTCCTGATATCAGCCCCTTTGGGGGGCTATATAACAAGAACAGCCGCCCATAAGGGCGGCTCTTGGGGGACACACAATTAATCACCTAAGGCGGCCTTTTGGCCGCCTTTTTTGATTTTGGTAATTGTTCGTAAGCGCTCAATAATCCCCCGGGTGTTTAGCGTAAGCGTTCATGCGCGGGCATATTGCGAATCATTTTTTTGCTGAGCTGTAACCAGTGTTGATAATTTTTTAAAAAATTGATTTCGTTTTTTGCTTAAAGAATGGTATAACTAATATGGTATATTATTAACAATGATGAGTGACGGTGATGATATGAGCAGTAAGCTTTGGATGTTAAGTGTGCTGGTGGCTGTTTTGTTGGCTGGATGTGCATGGGACAGCTCGCTGTATGATATGTATGCTGTGGATGGATATGCAGTTTCGTGTCCGCCGCATGTTTTTGTGGAAATTAACCCAGATCATCCAGATATGGGGAAACTCGTTGGTCCGTCACTGGATGATGAGAAGACGTCTGTATGCGTCGATGAAAGTGGCGGGCGAGTTTCCGAATGCGTCACACTGAAGAAGGAAAACGGGTATTTTACGCTGGCGAATGGTCTTCGCGTAAACTCGTGGGATGACTATCTGGCCTGGAACAAGTCTAAAACGAATATTCTTTATGTATTGACGGGTGGTCAGGAGTGTACTGCTGCAGCGTGTCCTGAACTGGCGAGTGTTTTTAAGTACGGGTTGTGTCCTGTTGAGTATTCTCATTGCAAATTCGATGTTATTCAGAAAGGATTTTATTGTCGGGCTGAAACTCAGAAATGCAAGGATGATGCTGATTGCGAAGGAGGAGAAGGTGAAATCAGTGTCTGTCTGGATGACATCTGTCAGATTTCGGAATGCAAAAAAGGCTATCACTTCTCGAATGAACATCATGTTTCGTGTGAAAGAGATACGTCAGACCATTGCGGAAGTTATGATGTTGCCTGCAAACTAGGTCAGGTATGTTTAGAGGCAGAATGCAGGGACGGGTGTTCCGCCAATATGCATATTTATGAAGGCGCCTGTGAATCTGATGATCTCAATAATTGCGGAAGTCATGCCAATGACTGTAGAAAACTTGCTGGCTGGGTGAGCGGGGAGTGTGTGAATTCACGTTGTTTTGCCCATGAATGTGATATCGCAAGTTATTATATTGATAATGGCATTTGTAAAGCCAATGAGGTTGAGTATTGTGGGGACACGATGACGATATGTTCCGATGGCGAGACCTGTCTTGATGGCGAATGTGTCAAGGCATGTGTTTCCGATGTCTGGTGTACTTCATTGGATGATACGGGAGAGGGGAGCAAACGATGTGTTGACCCTCAAAAAGACATGGAATTTTGTGGTGCAAGTGGCAATTGTGATGAGGAACATCGCGGAGAACAATGCAATGAAGATGCGGGGGAGCTTTGCGTCAATGGGCATTGTGAGCTGCTTTTCTGTATGACAGAAGGTGAATCGCTGTGTGAAGTTCCTGATGATGAAGATGATACGTCTGAATATCAATGCGTCGATCTGCAAACGGATATAAATCATTGTGGATATTGCAATTATGTGTGTGATGAGCATTTGCCGGTGCATTCTGCGGCTTTGGAATGTATTGACAGTCAATGTAAATATATTTGTCATGAGTCATATACCAATTGTGGAGAGTCATCGTTTTCGGATGCGATAGATTGTGTGGATTTACAAACAGATGTTTTGCACTGTGGCAGGTGTGACACCCGATGCGGCAGTGAACAGTCGTGTTTGAGCGGTTTATGTTGTGATAATGGGCTTTTGAACTGCAACAGCCAATGTGTGAACACCAAAACGGATGCATCCAATTGCAGTGAGTGTGGGAAGAAATGCGCGAGTGGCCAGATCTGTTCCGACAGTAAATGCTGTGATAGTGGTCAGACGAATTGCAATGGTTCTTGTGTGAATACGAAAACGAGTGCGAACAATTGTGGTGCATGTGGTGCGAAATGTGGTGGTGGACAGGTTTGTTCCAATGGCAAATGCTGTAACAGTGGTTTGACGAACTGCAGTAATACGTGTGTGAATCTCAAGACAGATGCTGCGAATTGTAATGGGTGTGGAATTAAGTGTGCGAGTGGCCAGACGTGTTCATCAGGCAGATGTTGTGACAATGGCCTGACGAATTGCAGTAACACGTGTGTGAATACGAAAACGAGTACAACCAATTGTGGTGCATGTGGAGTGAAATGCGGCAGTGGCCAGACGTGTTCATCAGGCAGATGTTGTGACAATGGCCTGACGAATTGCAGTAACACGTGTGTAAGTATAAAAACGAGCACGAGCAATTGTGGTGCATGTGGTACGAAATGTGGCAGTGGTCAGACTTGTTCCAATGGCAAATGCTGTAACAGCGGCCTGACGAATTGCAGTAACACGTGTGTGAATTTGAGTTCAAATGCCAACAACTGCGGGAGCTGTGGCAATAAGTGTGGGAATGGCAAGACCTGCAAGAGTGGCAAGTGTTCATAATGGTGCAGGCGCGGCCGTATCGCTTTGCGATAGACCGCGCGGCATGGCGTATTGGCCGAAGGCCAATAGCCATGCTCACCCACGCTGAAATTCAGAAATCGCATTGAATGCCTGTTCGGCAAGGATTTTAGCGCGTTCAGCCTCGTTGCCAGCCGATTCATCGGGGAGTTCAATCGCAGGCAGAATTGTGAGTGAACAGGGGCCAGGTTTCACGTTGACTGAATGTTTAGGCAATGCCTCGTGTGTTCCTTTAATAACAATCGGAACGATTGGAACGCCGGTCTGAATGGCATTAAAGAAAGCCCCGTGATGGAATTGAGCGAGTTTTCCGTCGGGAGAACGCGTGCCTTCGGGGAAAAAGAGAACAGAAGCACCGTCGTGAATGGCATTTTGGATGTCTTCGCGAATCGATGCATTTCTGGCGGAAGCATTTTTTCCGCGAGCCACTTTGATATGTTTTTCGAGTATGAGAATGCGGCTGAGCCAGGGGACTTTAAACAGCGATTCTTTAGCAAGTATGCGGAGATCACCCTCAAAAAAAGCCGTGATGACGACGGCATCGAGATTGCTTGTGTGATTGGAAACGTAGATACACGGGCCGATGGCTGCGATTTCCTCAGGAGTTGGTCCTTGAATGGTGATGCCTATTTCGTCGAGAAAAATTCTTGCATAATGGGCACGAATGGCTTGTGAATGGCCGGGTTCTGCTGATTTAGCTTCGCGCAGATATTTGGATGCATTACTGGCAAATGATTTTATCGTTTTAAAAATCATGTTTTACTTTTCCCTGGTATCAAGTGCTTTGACAAATGCATGGAAGTACTGGCAGGCACTGATAATGCTGAAAACAATGCTCAATACGATGAGCCACCAACCGGCGCGATGGAAGTTCATCGTTGTTTCCCAGCCAAAAAGATTGATGGGATAAGTGTAATGGACAAGAAGTCCGACGAGGCCGATGAGTTGAAGGGCGGTTTTGACCTTTCCACCGGAACCCGCTGCGATGACGAGGCCTTCGCCGACTGCAATTAGACGCATGCCCTGAACCGCAAGTTCTCTCGTCAATATGATGATGGGGATCCATGATTCAAGCCAGCCCATGGATGCCAGCTGAATGGTGGTTGCCATGACCATGAGTTTGTCAGCAAGGGGATCGAGAAATTTTCCCGTTACACTGACGAGGTTCAGCCGTCTTGCAAGATAGCCGTCAAAGAAGTCGGATATTGCAGCCAATGCAAAGAATAATACAGCGATGAAACAACAGAGTGGCGTTTCAAAGGCGAGTAAAACGATAACAGCCGGAATGAGAACAATTCGGAGCATCGTAATGGAGTTCGGCAGATTAAAAAGATCTTTTTTTATCGACGAACTCAATTTTTCTTTTTTAGGGGCGTCCTTGACTTTTGGTTTTCGAGCAAATCGACGTGGGCGCTTGGCTTCGGAACGTTTGATTTTTCTAAAATGCGGAATCTGCATCGGCGTGAATGAACAGCAATGCTGAAAGGCATTGGCTTGAATGGGCAAAGTGAATGAATGATGATTCCGGTGCAAAATGTACCGGAATGAAAAGGGGCTTACACCCGAAACGGCTTTATGACAAGGACAGATGTCTGGCGTGTTCTATATCGATGGTGACAATGTCTCCATCGGTAATGATTTCTGCACCACAACTGAGTATTGCGGCCTGATTGATGGCTTGCATGGCCCTGTCTGCCATGAGATGGTGAGAAATTGCTATTTCAAAAAACCGGAGTCTCGGCCAGGACTTTTCTTTGCAGATATCGTCCAAAAATGCCTGATGTGTGCTATCGAGTCTGGGCTTTTGCTGTATCTCTGAATGGGTGGAAAATATCTTTTGAATGTCTTGTTGAGGTGTCGATTCACAAATGTTGGAGAGGGCCTGATTCAAATCGAGTGAAACATCGATAGGTGAAAGGTTTGCAGATGAACACGTGCGTTTGAGTTTGATTTCATGGGCAGGCTTTGTGGGTTGAATGTCATCACATTTGGGGATTTGAATGCCATTTTGTGAGGATATTGAAAGGTCGACCCAGGTGGATGGGAGTCCGATAGCGCGATGGAGGATGACGAGATTTTCGTGTTCGCGAGGATCGATTTTTCCATCGGCAAGTGCAACATTGATGAGTATTTTGCTGATTTGGTCGCGAAGATTGGGATCAATCTGAGCAAGTATCGGCTGAATATCCTCAATATGCTGCGGCGTATTCAGGCACCAGTGAACCCACAGAAGTAAAGAGGCACGCTGGGTATCGTCGAGGCATTTTCGTTTGAGAATCATCTCCTGAAGAACCTGGATTTCGGATTGAGAAATGTCTTCATCGCATTGAGCAATGAGTGCCCCCAGTCGCAGAATCAATGCAAGTGTTGCAACAGGCTGTGATGGCGTTGGACTCTGAATGGCAGAAGTCAGGAAGATGCGATCGTCGAGTGTGAATGAGGTTCCATGCAGATGTCTGTTTGGTGCGTATTGAAAACACGAATATTCGATGAGTTTTCCAATGTCATCTGCAAGTGCGTTATCAATGGATGATGGAAGTGGGAGCTCAAGAGCCCGGAAAATGTCTTTGACGCGAACCGCTCCCACTCCGTCTTTGACGGATGCAACGAGGAAATTCGCAAATCTTTTGAGAGATGTATTGGCTTTACGAATTTCCAGAGGGAGTTTTAGCAGGGCACCAACGGCATTGGTTCCCGGCTGTTTGAGGTGTTCGAGGTAATCACTCAGCGTGTTCTGGCATTCTTTAGCAGTCTGGTTGAGCAGCTGAATGCCGCGAGGATCGTTGAAAACATCCGGAATGCCAGGAAATTCGAAATCGAGAATGCCAAGTGCAGGATTAACGGCATCGTAATGAATGCAGAGGTTCTGACTTGTGTTTGATGAAGAGAAGGGGATTGATTGAAGTTTTGAACAGAAAATTTCCGCGAAAATGCGGTTATTTGTTGCATTTGCAATGTGAATGCAGTGGGGGTGGCGGCGATACCATTCGAGCATGACAGGTCCTGGAATGCGGATGTTCTGCGCCACAAAACTCGATAAATAGTGTGGGAATATGCATGCACATTCATTGCTTCGCAGGTCGAAATCATCCGAAAGATCGAATTCGCAGGCCGGATCGGTTTCAAGAGCCCATGCGACGGCAAGAACATGGCGAGCCTGCTCTGCAAAAGACTGACGCATTTTGTAAACGGAGAGCATGCGTCTGATTTCGCGAATAATAGTCATGCGTTCAAAGACGGGAAAATGTTCGCGCGGCCCATCGATGAGAAGACGTCGTTCAAGACCATATAAATACAGTAAAAGATGACTGTCGCAGACATTGGGATCGTTGCGGTTGGCGGAAAGCCAGGCCAGATAAGAACCACGGCATACCGGGGACATTTCGAACCATGAAGCAGGGGCATTGGTTGCTTCATCCGAGCTCGGAAGTCCGGGTGCGATGGGGAGTGTCGGAACGATCAGACATGGATCATTGAGTTCGCTGTTTCGCGCTTTTAAGCTGCGTCCATAATAGAAAAGACCGCCGGATATCACTCTTCCGCCAATGGTAATGTGTGTTCCAAGCGGCTGCCAGACATCTTCTGTTGGCGTTTTGAAATTGGAAAATGGTGGTTTTGGGGGGTGGCCGGGACGCGACTGAACCTTGAGAAGTGTCGATGATATTTCAGTTGATGATAGAACATTGGAATGATTGGATGATTCTGACATGCATAGCCCCTTTGAAAAAAAAGACATGAATTGCTACCACGAACTGGCAATTAAAACCACTCATTACTTGCCAAAGAATAGTCGCCTGCGGTATGAATGGCGCGTTTTTTCGGCGTTTATACGCGTTCTTTTCTTTTTTTTGGAGGTAATACATGGTTAATGAGTTGTTGGATGAACTAAAAGCTGGATATGAACAGGCTGTCGTTGCCCTTCGCCGTGATGCCGCCAAAATCCGCACGGGACGTGCGAATCCGAACATTTTGGAAGGTTTGCGCGTCGATTATTATGGCACTCCGACACCGGTCATGCAGATTGCTGCCGTGAAGGTTGCTGATGCCCGTATGATTACGATTCAGCCGTGGGAAAAGAATATGATTAATGCCATTGAAAAAGCGATTATGGCATCCGATCTTGGCCTCAATCCTTCAAATGACGGCACAATTATTCGTCTTCCCGTGCCTGCACTGACCGGCGAACGCCGCAAGGAATTTACAAAGCAGGTCAAGGATATGGGCGAAAAAACAAAAATCGCCGTCCGCAATCAGCGCCGCGATATGAATGATATGCTCAAATCCATTCAGAAAGATGGCGAAATCACTGAAGATGATCTCAAAAAAGCTCTGACAAAAGTTCAGGATTTGACCGAAGAATGGACGAAAAAAATCGACGAAGTCGTCGCCGAAAAAGAAAAAGAAATTATGGAATAAGTCTTTTTTGAGACGGTTTTGTGGTCATGCTATCGGCTGCGCCGATACGCATGACATGCCGGCCTATTGCTTTGCAATACAGCCGGCATTTTTTTTGTGTATATATGACTCCGGCAGATGTTATTCCTGATACAAATACTGAAATGCTCCGGATTGGGTCGGAAGAACGGCTTTTTCTGCGGATGTTTTCAACTCATCGACGACTTCGGATGCACCTTGTGAAAGCATCGATGAAATGATGGCTTCTGCGCTTTTTTCCGGATATACAAGCGTGTGTTTTCCCGACATTTTGGCTTGTGTTTTGAGGGCTGCAATCGCGGTATTCATCCCTCCGATTTCATCGATAAGTCCCAGCTTTTTTGCCTCTCGCCCGGTCCAGACTCGCCCGTCTGCCAGTTTGGAAACTTCTTCTTTCGACAATTTCCTAGCCGTGGCCACATGATCGACAAACTGATCGAGGATTTCAAGCCCCAGTTCTGTAAAATAGGTGCGATCTTTTTCATTGAATTCACGATAGGGTGAACCGGCATCTTTCAGATCACCCGTTTTGACCGTGTGAACATTCACTTTGAAAAAACGCATCAGATCGCCGTATTCCATGACTTGCGATATCACGCCGATGGACCCCGTCAAAGTTCCGGGATTCGCATAAATTGTGGGGCCTGCACAGGCAACATAGTAGCCGCCGCTTGCTGCCATATCGCCCATCGAAATCACAACCGGTTTCTTGATGTTCTGAATGGCTTCTACCATTTCCTGACTCGCGGAAACCGAGCCGCCAGGCGAGTCGATTCGTATCAGCATGGCTTTAATCTGATCGTCATCGATGAAATCCTGGATAGTTTTCACAGTCTCGTCCGCACTGACAATCGGCCCTTTGATTTCAACAACACCGATTGCATTTTCTACCATTTCCTGGCTTGCAATGGCTCCCATAATGCCACCGGCACAGGCAAATATCGCGATAAAAAAGAAAATGAGAATGCCAATGACAATGCCTAAAGAACTTTTTTCGCTTTTTTCAGCCATCTTAAACTCAACTTTTTCAGCAAAAATGTGCTGAAATCATGATGATGAAGAGTCAAAACAGAGTTTTTCAATGTCCTGATACAGAAAAAGAGACTCAAAGCGGTGAGTCTCTTTTTCTGCTCGTCATTATCGGCGACCTTGCCTTATCTGAACATCCATGTTCCTGACGAAAGACGGGGAATATCGCAAACCATCCATGGTTCGGATGACGTCCTGTCTCGATATTCCGTGCATCTTATTGCGTCTGCATAAAGATGCGAAGTTTTTGCCTTCCTTAGCTCTGCGCTGATTGAACGTATTCATCAACCAGTACATCGAATTAATTAGTGGATTGAGATGTTTTGCACAAGAAAAAAATGAAATAATTTGAAAATTTTATATACAATTGATACAAACTTGATACAGTTATCCCTTGAACTTTGTGGCTGCCGGAAAAAAGCTCAGACAGGCTCACGGAGAGGTGCGTTGAAATCTATGCGACCATAGGCCTGTTTTAAGTTTTCACTTGCTGCCATAAAAACGCCGCGTTGAACTGCATTTAATGCTTCCTCCCAACGCTGAGCGCTCCAAAGTTCTACGTGTCCGCGTTGACCGACCCAAATGACGTCCTTTTCCAGGCCGGCAAATGCTTTCTGCAGGGGAGCAATCAGGATACGTCCCTGCCCGTCAAGTGCGCATTCGCGTGCACTTGCTCCGAAAAATCGATCCAAAAGATCCGCATCTTCTCCGGGGAGTGCGCAATAGCGGTTGCTGAAATCGTCAAATCCGTCCCTGGAAAAAACGAACAGCTGACTCGAAAGTCCATAGGTTACGATGAGTTCCTCGCCTGTATAGTCCTCGCGTATGCCCAATAAACCTTCCCTGAATTTTTTGGGGACGGCTACTCGACCTTTGGAATCGAGTGTGTGTTCATATGTTCCGCGGAAAAAGACGTTCAACTCTGTCACCTGTATGCGTTAGGGAAAATTCCCCACCTGACCCCACGTAATATGCACTTTTCCCCACTTGAATGTCAATATCGCAATTTTGAGAATTCCGAGTCTTTCAGATAATAAAAATTTATTTTCAAAATTCGATGAATGTTATGCAAAAAATAAACAAAATCTTGACTAGGATTTGGCTATTTTTCGATTAATAAGAATATTTGTTGTTTGCACGGACAAAATTTTTTTTTAGCTATGACACGGACTATGATCCGCACAGTGATAACGCCATAACAAAAATGGGATTAAATAGTCAAAAAAGATGGCTGAATTGCTTGATTTCTCATCATTCCACTGATGGTGGGGATGAGTGGGGATGAATTACATTGGACGTATGATTTCAACGCTGATGATTTGAGTGTCATAAATGTTCTGAATCACAATCGCATATAGAAACAGAAAGATGAAAAAAATCAGAACACTGATGAGTTTGCTGTGTTTAAGCTGCATTTTTCGGAGAAGAAACAACCAGGTTGTCCCTGTAATGACAAGGGCTGATCCGATGGCAAGACATAATGCGCCTGGATGAACAAGGGTCATGAAACCAATGGGCAACATGGTTGGTTAGTCCTCTTTATGACATGAAAAAATGGCCCAAAATGGCCAGCATGCCGATGATTAAACAATAAGGAGCAAAGTGATGAAAGTTTGCTTTTGTCAGTATTTTGTTGAGCAAAACAAGGCTGATGTAGCCCACAATGGCTGCAACCACTGCTGAAAGGCATAAAATACCGAGGTTGTTTGCATTCATTTGAGCTATGTCAGGAATGTGCAGAATGACAGCACCTAAAATGACTGGAATGGAGAGAAGAAAACTGATTTTTGCACAGTCTTTTGATGTAACACCAAGCAGCAATGCGGCTGTAATGGTCGTTCCCGAACGGGAAATGCCAGGGAGAACTGCTAATCCCTGACAAAACCCAATAATAATTGCCGACATGAGATTCAAATCGCCGTCTGTCAGTCTTAACAGACCTTTTTTCTTTGATGTCCACAAAATTCCTGCGTTGATGATGAGCAGAATGCCGACAATCAGTATGCTTCGAAACTTTGTTTCGACAATATCATTCAGCGTAAGCCCGATAACACCGGTGATCGCTGTTGCCGCGATCAGATAAGCAACAAATTTTAAATTTGTTTTTGGAATCGGGGTCTTGATTTCCTTCACACAACCCACACAGATGTCTGCAATGTCTTTGCGGTAAAATGCAACGACACTTAACAGGGTTGCGAGATGCAGAATGAGGTCAAATAGAAGCCCCAAATCTACAGGCATGATGGAGTTCAGAAGCACGAGATGGCCCGAACTCGATACCGGCAAAAATTCTGTAATTCCCTGAAGTATTGCCAGTAAAAATGGCAGAATATTATTTACAAAAAACTCTTCCATGCGTCTTTCGTCGTTTATTTATGAGGTTTCGTGTGGTTTTATCTCTCTTCTTCGGCCTTCATTTTTCGGGCAATCCAGTCGATCATGTTGGATTCTTCAAGTTTCCAGCCGTCATGATCGAGTCTGATTGAAAGAAATCTTTCGTACAAACCGCGCATCAAACCATCGATTTCTTCGATAAGTCCCTGGCGTTCGTAAAGTTTGTCGTCATCAGCTTTTGTCATGAGCGCGGGAATTTTTAATCCCGAAATGGCGAGAGTTGCACCCGTCATGACGAAAATCCATTCCTTTTCCTCTCGCTGAACGCGAAGTTTAGCCTGAGAGACGACTTTTCCCTGATGCAGAGCCTCGAAAGCCTCACGGCTGTCTGATGGGGCACCTCCGCTAAGAACGGTGCGTTCTGCTTCCGTAAGCTTGGCTTCCAGTGTGATTTGATTGTCAATCGCCAAGGTAATGACACTTCCATCACTGAGATAAAAAATCGTGTCATCGATATCCGAATGATACCAGAGCCAGAGCAGAAAAAGTTCACCAAAATGGCGAGTTCTTTCGATTTTTTCAAAAAGATCCATGAACGTTTTCTCCTCTATTCTTCATCAAACATGGGATGCCAGGGTTCGGCTTCTATCATGGATTCGAGCTGTTTTTCTTTGAAGCCCAGATGTTCAGCCATCAGATAGGGGGAATCTGCATTGAGTGTCAGACCAAATGTGGCTTCAAAAAGTTCGGCAAATTCATCGCAGATTGCCTGGGATGTCGACCAGAAACGAACTGTGCATTCCGAAATATTCCACACGACATCGATAACTTTCATTGCCGGAAGAATCTTATTTTTAATGTCGGTAATGACTTCAAGCTTTATCTTGTCTTTTTCGCGTTTCGAAAGCTTTGCGGATGGACGAAGTTTGCCTTCTTCTTTCTGCTTTTCAGCTTCTTCTGCTGTGAGTTCAGGCAGTCTCTCTGCGACAGCTTTTCTCGTCATGGCTTTGACCCATGGGGCCGGAAGAGCCCATTTGTCAATGCGCATGGAAAATACGATGTATTGATTAAAAAAGACGTGATCTCGCGTGAATTCTTTCGCGATAGGGTCTTGTGTTGGAACCCAGCCAACTGCTCTTTCTTCTTCACCAAGTGGTGTCAGTGGTTCAAAAAAGTGGCTCTGAAGATTGCGAAGATAGGCTTCCTGAAAATCATTTGGGGGCTCACCCTCGACATAAAATGTCTTGAAACTGAGGCTTCCTTCTAATGCACCCATGATGAACTCGTGTTCGTTGGCCTCAAACTTGAGGCGAAATAAAAGAAAAGCCCGGCTGCTGATGCTGCCGGGCCATGTAAAACATTGCCGGTTCGGCTCTTATTTGCTGAGCAGTGTTTTCAGAACCCAATCAGGTTCACCAAGATTCTCACCCGTTGTGAAAACAAGGGCAAGATAAACGATGACGAGAACGGCGATGATAATTGCAACTTTGGCACCTGTGCCGAGACCTTCTTCTGCCTTGGCAGGAACTTCGTCTTTCTTCTCTTCCTCTGATTTGGCAGGAACTTCATCAGCTTTGGCAGCAACAACTTCTTCAGCTTTCGGGGCTTCGGCTTTGACAGGTTCCGGAGCTTTTTCAGGTTCATTTTCCATATCGGTGGCACGAACCTTGGCATCGATCTGCATCGGCCATTCTTCAAACTGAGTAAAGGTCAATGTTTCGAGGCCCTGGAGCTCCGTCTTGTAGAACCAGAATGTCAGCGTATTGGTGTCATTGATTTTTTCAACAGCAGCCGGTTTGAATTCCGAACGAAGTTCGGGCATACGGCGATCGCGAATGACCGTGCTCGGAAGGTCATCCAGTGAATCAATGAGCTGATAATCGGGATGATAATAAGTTTTGACGAGTCCTTTCAGTTTGTCGAAGTCTTCCGGTTTGACATTGCAGCCATTGGCCGAAAGGAATCTTGCAAGGTCTTCAAGGGCCGTCAGAATGAATACTTTGTGATCCATGTCCTGATAGGTGACATAGAAAACAGGTTTCTTTTCTGCTTTGACTTTGAAAATCGTGCAGGGACCTTCTTCTCCGCATTTGACGATGTTGTCGATTTCAACTTTGAATTCTGCTTTGAGACGATTGAAGACAACGTTGCGTTTTTCTTCGTCTGCTGCTTCGAGAGGTACTTCCGCCTTTTCGAAGATTTCTGCCGCAGGCTGCGGAGCTTCAACAGCTTTTTTCTCTTCAACAACTGGAACATTGTTCGGATCTTCGCTGAGTGCTTCGTATGCTTTTTCTGCCGTTTTCTCGGCACGATTCCAAAGCTTCTCGAGATCGCGAAGGATTTCTTTTTCTTTTTCGCTGTCTGTCACTTTGGCAACACCGGCAAGGAATCCGGGGATGAAGTTTGCCTGCGAAATATTGTCTTCATTGTCCCAGTCATTGGGATCATCATAAACTCGCATAAACAGCGCACCATCTTCCCAGATCTCGGTCTGATAGCCCGGGGCTGCAACAAGCTCTGATGGATTATAAATATCACTGTAGATTTCCGGAGAAATTATCTGGAGCCATTCTATACGACCAAGACCCGGCATCATGACCAGACCATGACGGCTCTTCAGCTTCTCACGCGCTTCTGAGTCACCAATACGAATGACACGCGGC
Source organism: Myxococcota bacterium (assembly GCA_045599925.1). Taxonomy (GTDB): domain Bacteria; phylum Myxococcota_A; class Bradymonadia; order UBA4248; family UBA4248; genus UBA4248. The sequence goes on along the minus strand of JAZRWV010000291.1, from coordinate 5,802 downwards.
CCCATCTGCTTATACAGCTTCTTGAACATTTCAATGAGGCTGTCCGGCGAAAGTCTGCGCGGTGACTGCTGTCGCTGAAGGTCAAAGAATAATGCCCCCATTCCCTGTTTGTCCGGAAGTAGAAATGTACACTGCCAGAACTTTTCACATTCCGCTCTCAGTACGACAAATTTGCAGCGCGGATTCATTGCCGCTTCTGTAATTGCATCCAGCGAGTACGGACGAACTGATACATCCGCATTCGTACGGAAAATCGTGGGTTGACTAAAGACTGCGTTCTGCAGAGCTTCGAAAAAACTCCGCATACCAGACTCCGTTCTCGCGGGGTATTGCGGTTTGAGCGATACGAACGCCTGAATCATCGATGCAACTCCTCAATAAAAAGAATTTATGGCCAACTGATAACCGTTCGCCAATTTATGCTTACCTCTGGTGATAAACACCAATACCTATAAGCTATCACGTCTCGTTTTATGCCGTCAAATATTAAATCTTCTTCACTTAATGTTAGTCTTGCGGAACACCATATGATCCCTCATCCCTCTCCGGCTTATCCTGCTCATCCCTTTCAATAAGCTCCTTCCGGAATATCCTTACATTCTCTGGTGCCACAATCCCCAGTCTTACCTGATTGCGCCGGATCTCTTTCACAATGACTTCGATTCGCTCCGCTCCGTCCCCTATCACAATCGTTTCTTCAGGTTTGCGCGTTAATGTCAGCATGTCCTTTTCCTGATTATGCCGGGTTTCCCCGTCTTCCATGACTATGCACAGCTTCTGCTGCACTCCACATCACCCCTTATAACCGACCTCCTGAAAAACGACAAAAATCGAAGGAATCTCCCATCATTGCTCGATTTCTTAATGTAAAATAACTCGTATTGAGTTGGTTTGGATACATGTAGGTTTTGCGAGGCACTCCCTTTTGCGGCTGTGCCGCAATACGTTCGTGCACCGTCACTATTGCCCTTTTCGGGCAATACGTGCCGGTTCTCTTTTGTGAGGAAGGACTCGCTTAAAACTGTTTCCTCATTATCAAAATGGTTACACCTCAGCCAGGGGAAATCTATACTCAGCATAAATGCAGGCATAACCTAGGTTTTACCGGAATGGGGGGCCGAAAAGCTGACCGTCCGGTGGACGGTTAGCTTTGCAGAGCCCAGTGAGCAAATGAAATGTTACCTTAAATTCCTCCTCGCCATAATGGAGCGGAGGAACGTCACAAAGTGACAAGGAGGTGAGTCAGCTCGGGAAACGAAGTTCATTTCATATTGTGAACTGAGTCCCCGGGGCAGAACTTCGGCTGAAGTAGTAACGTAGTAACAAAAAATGCTTTATTTCTGACGAGGTTTATGTCATAAAACCACGTCCGATAGGGGCATAGCTCAGTTGGTAGAGCAACGGCCTCCAAAGCCGTGGGCCGAGGGTTCGAGTCCTTCTACCCCTGTTTAAAAAAAAGCGTCAGTCAATGACGCTTTTTTTTTCGCAAAAAATCATAAAAAAAAGCGCCTCCATCCGTAGGCGCCTTCTTTTTATCGGTATTAACGATCGATTAGACAGCTTCCATCAAATCCATACGGAAGCAGGTCACTTAAGAGGTATGTTTTGGATTCTCCATGACGGTTTAAACAGATGATTTCCATGTCCGGCGAGAATTCCTGCATAAACTGACGACACATGCCACACGGTACACAACAGAAATCTGTCCGGGCTGCTATGACAATACGCTTAAATGAATGATACCCTTCACTGATGGCTTTGGATACGGCAGTCCGCTCCGCACATGAACCCACAGGATAAGAGGCATTTTCTATGTTACAGCCCGTAAATACTGTACCATCTGAACATTCAAGTGCTGCTCCTACTGGAAAATGCGAATAGGGACAATAGGCTTTTTCCTGCATCGAAATCGCAAGTGCTTTGAGCTCTTCGAGTGTCATGGCTGTGTCCTTTAGTGACTAGGCACAAAAAGTTATCTTTCCCGCAACTTTCATAAGAATCATAAAAGCGGGGAAAGAATTAGTAATCAATTCAAAGCATAAAGCAAGTAAAATAGTGCTTTTTTTTAATGCCACAACACAGAATTGCACATTGCTCATTGCACATTAAATTGCGCATTGCTAATTGCTAATTTCTTTCAGCAGTGGCTGATAGTGTGTGATGTCGTACACAATCGAAAACGCCATTTTCGCAATATCCGGATACACGGGTTTCATCTGTTTGCCGATGTAAAGGGCAAGTTCATAGACGGAGGGCGCCGGGCCAATCGGAATATTGGCATCTGTCAGACGCGTTTTCACCGTATTTACCGAGGGCTTCGACAAATCGACTCCGCGATGTTTCGCAAGGGCATTCAACTGGGCTCTTGCCTGCGGCGTGTCTTCATAATCAGTGCTCAAATAAATGAGTGCTGTGGCCAAATCGAACTTTTCTTCGATAATCGCAAGACTCGCCTGCTCTCGATAGAATCGCGCAAGCTGTCCTCTCGTGAAAAGCATCGGATGAACGTCTTTTAGCAGTTTGCGCGCTTCTTCATAATCTTCCTGAACTTTCGCAAGACTGATGAGCTCAAACATCGTGCGTGTGCACACGGGATTGAGTTTGAGCGCATTGTTCCATGCTTCTTTGGCTTCGGCGTATTTTTTCAATTCAAAATACGAATATCCGAGCTGGTAATAAAGGGTTTCAGGCAAAGTGGATATGCGCTCAATGGTTTTGCCTTCTTTGTACCCGGAGCGGAACAGCATTTCTTCAAAGGGGTGGTTAAAGGAACAGTAATAGGTTCTTGCATCCACTGGCGGTTTGACTTCACCAATGATTTCGCAAAGCTTTTCGGCCGCCTGTTCGAATTTTTTCTCTTTCATGAAGCCGTTGGCTTCATCGATGAGATCCTGAAAATGGATGAAATTCTCTTCGAATTGTTTGGCTTCTTTGACGGCATCTGCTTCGGGGAATTTTTCTGAAGCATAGTGGCCAATCGCTGTAATAATCCCAAAATTTTCTTCATTTCGCTCGAGACTTCTGCAGTAATTGCGCAGAATTTCGACGTCGTGATTGATATCGCCGTTAAACTGTTTTTCGAGCCCGGAGATGATGTCATTGATATTTTCTGCCATTTTTTTATCCTAAAACGCGATACGAACAACGCGATACGAAAATAATCGCATTCCATTCGGCATTGCATGCGACGCCGCTATGTAAATTGCACATTGCACATTATTTAATGTCTTTTCCTTCAACGGAGATCGGGATGTTCTGCAGTCGCCATTGTTCATTTGGGGCTGCAAATCGCATCGATCCGCCCATCATGAACTGTTTAATCGTCATTTCTATCATCTTGTCGAATGCCGCATTTCCGCTTTTTTTCGTAAAATCCCAGCCCCAGACGGTGCCGTTGTCGCCGATTTTAATCCAGATCTGAGCTGAAAGCTTTTGCAGTTCGGATTTGGGGATGCTGGCCGGAGCATTCATTGTGTTGTCGAGTTTAGCCTTAACCTTTTGCAGATAAGGATCGCCCTTTCCTGTTGCAGATTTGGAAAGTCTTGAACCGTCGAGAGAACCGCCCGGATCGACATCGCTGATAGGGCGAGCCTCGTCAAAATCCGTAGCAGCATTCAGAAGATCATCGAGGGTTGGGGTCTTTTTCGTCTGTTTGTCGTTGCGCTTGGTCGGATTGGTTTTGTTGGTTGTGACGGTGTTTTCCTGAGCAGGTTCCGGGGTATTGATGATGCGCGGAAGGGCGGTTTTCCTCGTTTCTGCACCGAGTCTTGGCGCTTCGACGATGCTTACATCCTGCAGAATCGGGACTTTTTCATCCGATGAGCATGAGCAGCTTTCGCGCTGGGCGTAAATCACGTTATTGGGAGTATCTTCGAGGATGAGCAGAGCTCCTTCGAGGACGAGGGGACCAAGCCGGACGTCGCGCATTTCTGCTCCGCAGACTTTTTCTTCAGCTTCCTGCCAGTCTGCTGCAGAAACCTCGACCTGAAAGAGACGTCCGTTGTCGATATATCGGCAGAAAATCGTCGTTTCTGCCAATGTTTCCTGCGGCTGTGATTCCGACCCGGAGCTCAGTGCAAAGAGCACAAAAACGCCGACATGAATGATGGCCGTAATGACAATGCTGATGAAGTGTTCGGCTGGTTTGGGCTGATGTTGATCCGGTCTCATTTTTCTGCCTCCAGAACGGCTTTAAAATGCGGATCTGTCACGATATCGACGCTTTGAAGCCCGAGACCGTGAAATGCGGAAAGAACGCCGGAAACAAAGCCGTAAGGCGCATCCGCATCCGCTTCGAGATAGAGACCTTCCTTGAGCATGCGCTGATTCTGTCCGAGAGTGCTGACGATGATGTCAAAACAGGGCTGCCACTGCGACGGAGCTCTTGTCTGAGAACAGTCGGCAATCGGATCCTGGCCTCCGACGCTTGAGAGGCCGCGAACGACAAAAACGCGTAAGTTTTTGTCGATGACAACGACGAGTTTCGTCGTATCTGGATCGGCCACATAGTCGTTGTCCGGCGTGATTGGTAAATTCAGTGAGACGAGGGATTCCGTCTTTTCCTGAATGTTGTCCTGCTTTTTTTGTTCGAGGCGCTGCTGTTCCGATGCGGCTGTCGTCACCATAAAGATGATGAGCAGCACGAGCAGAACGTCGACGAGCGGCGTCACGTTTATGTCGCTGAGTTTTCCTGCAGCCATGGGTTTTCGCAATAATGAGTTGAATCGGAGTCTGTCTTATCTGTTTTGTTTGTCGGGAACGGATAAAACCAAAAAAAGCGGCGGTGTATGGCAAAGCCATAGGCGCCGCAATGACGGCCGTATTGCTTTGCAATAGGCCGGCCCACGCAAACGCACTTTATTTAAAGAAATGACGTTTGACGATGTTCAGAAAATCATTCGAAAAACTCTCCATATCCGCATGAAGAACTTTAATTTTCTGATTGAAATAGTTGTAGGCCATAACACTCGGAATTGCAGCAACCAGGCCGATTGCCGTCGCAATCAGAGCTTCTGCAATCGGGCCGGCAACCGTCTGAATTCCCATTTCCGTCGCACTTGCCGACAGGTTCACAAAGGCATGCATAATGCCCCAAACCGTACCGAAAAGTCCGATAAATGGCGCGGTTGAACCGGTCGTCGCCAGAAATGACAGGTTCTTTTCGAGTTCGGTCGTCTCAGCAAGTGAGGCTCTGCGAAGGGCGCGTTCGACGTTTTCAATCCCAGAAAGCTCCATCGATTCCGCTTCTTTGTCCTTCTCTTTCTCGCCCTTTTTCAGCTTCGTCAGCTCCACATATCCGGCTCGGAACATCTGCGCAATCGGGCTCGTTTTCAGGCCTTCAGCCTCTTTATATGTGTTGTCCAGACGCTTCGATTTCCAGAAAACTTCCTGGAATTTGTCTGACTGTTTGCGCGCTTTGCTGAGGTAAATCGCTTTCATAACGATAAAATACCAGCTGATTAGGCTCATCGCGACGAGGATGATGAGAACGGCCATGACCGCTCCGGTCGAATCTTTTACAAGACTCAGAATGTCGAGCTGTTCTGCTGCGATCATCGTGCTGTATATGCGCTCCATTTGAGCTGTCTCCTTTTGCTTGTCTCCATCATAATTCTGCACTTCGTGCAGTCCGGTTAAAATTCCTCCGTTTACAGGATTTCGGCAATACCGAAAAGTGAAAACATAGCTTGCACCCACTTCAAAACACGGGCAAAATGCCATCGCTTCATTTTTTGTACGCTGAAACGCATGAAATTCGGCGTCAGTATTGCCCCAAAATAGGCGATTCGGGAGCAGAACATG
>JAZRWV010000290.1:0-14761 GCA_045599925.1 Myxococcota bacterium | reverse complement strand
TCTCCAGTTTGATCTCTTTATATAGAGCCGTTTACAAAACGGCTTTACTTACTTTTTTATTGCCGCGTAGCTTCCTACGCGGTTTTATATCCTAGTCGCTGCGTAGCATGCTACGCAGCTGCCCATGATGGGCAGGATATTTTTAGGCTCGCACTTCTGCTTATTATTCTCTCTCTTCTTCGGTTTTCAAGATTGCCGCAGGCTCTTTTTCAGAACCCGTCGAACGAGCGCGGCTTATACGCGTGTTGCCCACCCACGTCAACTTTTTTTTTCAAAAAAAATATTTTTTGGTTACTATGGCTTCCATCATCTCCGGATGATGATTCTTCAACCTGACTTTTCACTCATTATTAACCCAATGCTCCCACTCATTCCTATTATCGCAATCGGAGCCGCAGCAACCATCGGCGTACGAAAATTCATCAAATCTCAAAAATCAGCTTCCGCAGAATTAAACCTCCAAAAATGGCTTAAATCCATCGGTTGCACAGATGAACAAATCGAACATTTTAACCCGGATATGCGCGATCCTCACGATTATCCCATCCTGATTCGAGCCATCCTCGATTACCAAAATGATATCGTCGAACAACTCCTCAATGCAGGCGCAAACCCAAATGTCCACGACATCAATCACGTTCCGGCAATCTGCTTCGCCGCTCAAAAATCACTCGATAAAGACCTCATTCGCATGTTTGCCAAAGCAGACGCCGATATGAATGCCATGGATTCGAATGGAAAAAATGCCATTTTTTATGCCCAAAACGTTCAAACGCTCGAACAGCTAATCAAAGCTGGAACACTTGTCGACGCCATCGATGCAACCGGAAAGACACCTCTCTTCTCTGTCCGACATCCGAAAATGCTCACCGCTTTCCTCATTCATCATGCAGATGTCAACCATCGCGATATCCATGGACAGACCCCCGTTTTCCACATCCATGACATCGAACTGCTCAAGAGCCTCGCATCTAATCATGCCAACTTTTCCATCCGCGACAATACCGGGAAAACACCTCTCTTTTATGCAGAATCCATGAATGAAGCCTTTTTCCTCATGTCAAAAGGGATAGACCCATCCATTCGCGACGAAAATAATCAAATCGCAGACATCCTGCTTCACAAACACACCATATCCTTCGATGCATTACCGCCCTCATGGCTCATCGATATCATTAGACAAAAAAATCTTCCCGCACTGAAAATGCTGAACGCAACCAATGCACTACGAAAAACTACAAGCGACGACCTCACCATCGTCAAAGAAGCCATTCAAACCAAAGCTCCACAGATTGCACTCAGCATCCTTAAAATACTCAAACACCAAATCATAGCGGATTTCAATACCCTCTCGAATAGCAACGCAGATCCCGACATCAATATCTCCGTCAATGACCCCAACGCACATTTAAGCAGCCTCATCAAAATCCTCACATTCCAAAACGATATGCCGGAAATCTGTCAGTTTATGCTGGATACATGCGGCGAGTTGTTTGAATTCTGGCAGCCAGACAACTGTATCATCAACCATAAACCTCGCATTTTTGCATGGTTGATAAAACGCAACACTAAAACCATGGATCCAGCAGATCGCGACATCACACTCAAATACTATCTCAACAAACTCGTTCAAAATACGGATGAGATAGAAACCGAATTCATTCAATGTCTTTTCGATTGCGGCTTAAATCCGGATGCCAAACTTCCGGCACTGTCATCCTCAAAAGCCATCAATATCCCCGAAATCCCCGCGCTCACAAAGGCCATTCAGTTCAATAAAACAAACATCGTTCAGGTGTTTCTGGACCACATATCACTCCAGCCATCGGAGGCGCAAACCTACCTGAAACAGGCCTTTGAAATGCACAACACCCAAATGATAGCCATTCTGCTTAAGGCAGGTGCAAAACCGGATATTCAGCTGGAAGACGGCCAGTCCCTTCTCGAATATCTCATCGCTGGGGGCGAAATAGAAACCGCCCAAATCCTGATTAATGCCAATGCCAAACTCAATTATCCCGGCCGCTCATTGCTTGTCAAAGCCATCCTTAATGATCTGCCCAATTACTTCATCGAATACCTCATTCATTCAGGCGCGGATTTGCACGAAGTGGATGCTTCGTGCAACATGACGCCGCTTCTGGCTGCCAGATCGCACAACAATCAGGCTCTTATCAACATTTTGCTCAACGCTGGCGCGTAATCATGGTTGCGCGGCCGTATCACCGACAGGCCGCGCCGCATGGCGTATTGGCCGTTTCGGTCAATAGCCATGCCCACAATAAAATAAATCCTTTATCAATATCCTCATTTCGGATTATGAATATCCTCGGTCTTTTATGGCCATTCAGAAACAACTTCCTCAAATAGAGAGAGATTATGTCCGAAAATATTGATTTCCGCATTGAAACACTTGGTCCCTGTAAAATTCCTTCGCCTCTGCACCTTTCGACAAGACTCAACGATTTCGTCGCAAACTTTGTCCGCGAAGATGAAAAAGTCATTTACGACATCGATCAGACGATTGACGACACAAACGACACCGTTCAGTCGTCATTTGCGCATTCGCATCTGATGGAAAAAGCCGGTCCGCGTGAAAAAATCTATTTTGACCCCAAAAAAGTATGTGCCGGCATCGTCACTTGCGGCGGACTTTGTCCGGGCCTTAACGACGTCATCCGCTCGGTCGTCATGACGCTGTGGTTCCAGTACGGCGTTCAGAATATCCTCGGAATTCCTTTTGGTTACTGCGGATTTTTGCCGGAATACGGCTACGAACCGGTTCAGCTCAATCCAAGCATTGTGTCGTACATCCATCAGCACGGCGGCACGGTTCTTGGCTCGTCACGCGGCGGCGCAGATACAGTCGCCATTGTCGATGCCATTGAACAGATGAATCTGAACATTCTCTTTACGATTGGCGGTGACGGCACCCAGCACGGCGCTTATGCCATCTACGAAGAAGCCCTCAGACGCGGCAGAAAACTCGCCGTCATCGGTATTCCAAAGACAATAGACAACGACCTGAGCTTCATTCAGCGTTCATTCGGCTTCGAAACAGCCGTTTCGCAGGCCGTTCGCGTCGTCGATGCCGCCCATACCGAAGCCCGCGGCGCCATCAACGGTATCGGACTTGTCAAGGTCATGGGCCGTGAATCCGGCTTTATCGCAGCCAATACGGCCCTCGCATCCAACGATGTCAACTACGTCCTCATTCCCGAAGTCCCCTTCGAACTCGAAGGTCCCAACGGTCTCTGGGAAAACCTCAAAAAACGGCTTCTCTCACGCCACCATGCCGTCATTCTCGTCGCCGAAGGCGCCGGTCAAGAACTCCTCAAAGCATCCGATGCCGTCGACGCTTCCGGTAACAAAATCCTCAGCGATATCGGCATTTTCCTCAAATCCAAAATCGCTGAACTCGCCAAACGCGACGGCATAAAAATCAACCTCAAATACATCGACCCCAGCTATATCATTCGAGGCAGCGAGGCCAATCCAAACGATTCTATTTACTGCTCGAGACTTGGGGCTCATGCCGTTCACGCTGCAATGGCCGGAAAAACCGGCGTCCTCATGTCCATGATGCATGACCGTTACGTCCACGTGCCCATCAAACTCTCGATCGGACGCAGAAACGTTATCGATCCTGAAGGCGATCTCTGGCGCGACGTCATCATTCAGACTGGTCAGCCGCCTCTCATGATCAACCATCATTAATCTTTATCTTTAGAGCTGGATCCTCTTTCCAGCCTTTTCTTCTGCCTGTTCTGATTCTCGCCATGACGCATCCGGATGACAAAACCACGGCTGATCGCGCCCTTGATATCTCCAAAATAGCAGCTTCTGTCGGCTTTGACTGGGCCCGGCCCGAGGACGTCCTCGACAAACTCGATGAAGAACTTTCCGAAATCCGTCAAGCTCTGCAAAATGGCGATTCCCTCGAACATATCGAAGAAGAAGTCGGCGATCTTTTCTTCGCTCTCATCAATTTTAATCGAAAAATGCATATCGATTCCAACAAAGCTTTTCTGAACGGTGTCTTAAAATTTGAACGCCGGTTCAATTTGTTGGAAACTATCATCCGCAATTCCGGCCGAAAAACTTCCGATTTGACGGCCGATGAACTCGAAAACGTCTGGTCGCTCGTCAAAAAAGGAGAGCAGAATGCCCGTTAATCCCTCATCAATTATGTCCGTTCTCATGAAATCGGGTACCATGAGTGATGCCCAGACACTTATCGAAACCATGCTCGCCATTCAGACACAGCTGTCCGAAATTCAGGAAAATCAGCGCAAAATTATGAAAACTCTGCGCGACCTCAAAATTGAGCAGCGATGCCGTTTGAGCGATCTGAAAAAGTCGACGCAAAAACTGATGAAAACATCGCACACAGAACTGACGGACAGACTCAATGAACTTCAGGATTCAGTGGATGAACAGCTCGGTGACGACGAAATTGTTGTCGGCGATGACTTCGACCTCGATTTATTTAAGAAAACCGATTTTTGACATATAATATCTGGAGTCTGGCTTTGCGCTTCGCGCATACGCCAGACTTTGCGCTGCTATCGACTGCGTCGATACGCCGCGCACACTTTTTGGTGTTTTATCCATAATAACAGCAACTTTACTCGCATTATTCCCAATAATTTTCTCCAATTTTTGAGCGGACACGATGAACAACATGAACAGCAGACCACCAATACTGCCAAATGGCAATGCCAGACCTGGTGCATTGTCTGCTCCTCAAGTCCCCGTTCCGCCTTCTCCAAACAGCACCCAGGTTTTTATTGCTGCCAGAAACAATGCAGCTCAACTCGAACCTCTTGTCGCTAAAAATATCCCTAAAAATTCGGCCCCACCGCCTCTCATTTCAGCCGCTGACTTTTTCTGCAAAAGCGACAAAGAAACCTTCGTCGGAAAATGTATCGACAACAGATACGACATCATCAGCCACCTCGCCTCGGGCGGAATGAGCGAGATTTACCTCGCATCACAAAGAGGAATCGGGCAGCAGGTCATTCTTAAAAAATTGCATCCGCATCTCTATCAGGATCAGAATGCAGTTCAAAGATTTATCGACGAAGCCCGCACATACGCCACAATTACACACCCCAATGCGGTCAAGATGTATGATCTGCTCAATGTCAATGGTCAGATCTGCCTCGTCATGGAGTATGTCGCCGGAAAAACTCTCACCAGCTACCTCGATTCCGGTTATGTTTTCTCGGTCCGGCAAATCATCGACATCGCCATGCAGCTCGCCGATGCCATCGGAACTGTTCATAATGCCGGCATCATTCATCGAGACCTCAAGTCACAGAATATTATGCTCATGGAAACGGTCGGTAACCGTTTCTCGGTCAAAATCCTCGACTTCGGTATCGCTAAAATTAAAAATAACACCAACCTGACTCAGGAAGGGGCTATTGTCGGTTCCCCCAAATACATGAGCCCCGAACAGGGGTGCGGTCGAAAAGATATCGATAAAAGAACCGATATCTACTCCTTTGGCGTCCTCCTCTATGAAATGACCTGCGGACACCTTCCATTCGACGGGGAATCCTCTCTCGTCATTCTGCATCAGCAGATTTATGCCGATGTCCCATTCATAGAAAGACCCGATAACACCAATATCCCTCCCGAACTGACAAACCTCATACTCAAATGCCTGAAAAAAAATGCGGATGAACGATATTCGTCATTTGATGAAATTGTCTGCGAACTGACAGACATTCAGGAAGGCCGTTCTGTCGGCGCAATCAGCCAGTTCCCTCAGTCAAATGACTATGACGAGTATCAGAAAACTGCTGATAATGATATTCTTTTACTCGATGACATTGCAGCAGATCCGCTTTCTGTCTCTCAAACACAGCCACAACCGGCTCTTAAGGAAAATGCAGACACACAGGCACCTTCTAATCCCAAAGTGCCTGCCAAACCGATTTTCCCTGCATCAGCACCAACTCTGGTCAATCAAAAGCCTCCTATTAATATAAAAAAGACTGCAACACTGCTAAAAGTCGGAATCATCATTCTGCTGCTCGTCGTTGCAGGAATGGGTTATTTCATTTATTCCTTCATGAGTTCGCAAAAGTCAAAACAGGTGACTTCGGTTTCTCAGACAGAACCGGCTCCCGCTGCTCAGGTCAATGATAAAAGCCAGGAACTGGTTCCTGATGAAAGTGTACAGAATAACGAACAACCGGACGATGATTCTCAATTCGATTTCGAAAACGAACCTCTTGATGAATCGGATACAACAAACGCCCCAAATCCAGACAATTCCATTAATAAAGCCGCTAAACGCAATACGGCTAACCCCAATACTGCAAATGCTGCAGCGAAAAATAACAATCATCATTCGGCCAATACCAACGAAAATCAGGTAAATCGCGATACAGCTACACCACCAGCCGCACAACCTGAACCCAAAGAAGCCGTTCAAAATCCTGTACCAGCACCTGCTCCTGCACCAGCAGCTCAGCCCGAACCAGCTCAGCCATCTCAAAACACTGCGGCTGAACAGGATTCAGCAAAACCTGACGAAACAAAGCCCCAGGAAACAGCTGACGCCATTGTGGCCAATAAAAAAACCGATAAGCCTGCCGTCCTGGACGAAAACACCGATGAAATCGATATCGATGACGATGACGACGAAGATGAAAGTGCAAACGACGCCAAAACCGGCGGAGCTAAAGAAGCAAAGATTGACACTAAAGAAGAGGCTCCTCAAGCACCCAAAAATCCATCAGAACTGACACTCGATAGCGTCGATCTCGAATTCCATTTCCTCGGCGATACGCCTGATAAATCACTGGCCCCACATATTCATAAAGTTCTTTTCGAAGCTCAAAATTGCAAATGGCAGGGAAATACCGGCCTGCAGTTCACTTTTGTTAACAATGGAACAGGCTCTACCGCAAAATTCCAGCGAAGATTTTCAGGCAACTCTGATTCCTGCATGATCAAGGCTTTCGAGAATTATTCAAAATATCCGGCACTCGAAAAAGATTCCACGACGGTCAAAATCGTCATTCAAAAACGCTAGGGAACAGACTTACGGGGATTTTTCGATATCCTTACACTGCCTCTAAATGCAGGTGCTAAATATGAATAACCCCCGATTTGCACCTTAAAGCTCTGTTTGCACCTTTAAGCTCTGTCGGTGAAACATAAAGGCATACTATTGATTCTCTCAAATAAAGTGTTTTCATTTTATTCTCATTTATTTGTATTTTTAATGACAACACCACAGACAAACGCTTAAGATTTCTCAAGTTTTTTCAGCCATTTTTGGCTGGGTTGAATTCCCACAGGCTTCAAAGAGGATTCCATATGAAACGCAGTCTTATTTTGCTTGCCACTTGCAGTATTTGCTTTTCACTCGTCGGTTGTGAAGAAGAAATCCTGGTTGTTGATGGTTATCAAATCATAGATGAGCATGACAATCGCACGGCAGATGATTCTGGTTCAAAAGGCGCTCCCAAAGACAACGATAATTCTGGTGCAAAAAGCGATTCTCCAGCCGAAGACTCCTGCACCGATGACAAAACCCTTTGTCGTGGTAAATGTGTCGACCTCGCACTGCTCCACATGGACGATTGCACGACGTGCAGCATAAACTATTGCAACTCCGACAAAGACATATCCAATGGCTGTGAAACCTATGTTTTAGGTTCTGACATGAACAACTGCGGTGGTTGTGGTATTCAATGCGATGCCAGTAATGAAGTCTGCACAGATGGCGAATGTGTACCACTTTGTGAAAATGGCGAGCAAATGTGTGACGGACAATGCGTTTCCTTGAGTGATAAGCATCTGGAATCGTGTACTGCATGCGCAGCCGATTACTGCGACACCAACAACAATCTGGCTGACGGCTGCGAAGCCTATGTCAAAACCGACAACAACAATTGTGGCGTATGCGGAAATGCATGCAATGCAGGCGAAATCTGCTCAGATGGCGAGTGCAAGCCCGATTGTGCTTCAGATGAAACTTCTTGCGGCGGAAAATGCGTCAATCTCAGCAACCTGCATCTTTCAGCCTGTGGTACATGTGCAGCCAACTATTGTGACGCTGATGGCAACATGGATAATGGCTGCGAAGTCAGTGCAAAAGGCAACGATGTCAACAATTGCGGAGCTTGCGGCAATAAATGCGCCTCAGATCAGGTCTGTAAAAGCGGATCCTGTGTAATTCCCTACGACGAACATCGCATTCTTGTCGTCAATCTTGGTGGAGACACCTTAAATTTCCGGGACAAACCGACGACAAGTGGCTCCAATATTCTTGATGCCATTAATGAATTTACATATTTGACGGCCAGCAATGAGAAAGATGGCTGGTATCAGGTTGAATATAATAATCAAACCGGTTGGATTTCAGGTTCGTATGCGATGGATGCCGGCGACAAATATATGGGGCGCAAAGCCATCGATGAAGCCGAAAAATTCCTTTATTCGAAAAATCCCAAAATGTGCACATGGGATTTCCTCACTCACGAACCAAAAATCCAGAATTTTACAGACTTATGGGCCAGTTACAGCAGCTACAATCATGGCTATAACGATAACTGTGCAAATTTCGTCACGGCAATGCTTCAGACTGTTGGCCTGATCAGCAAGCACCAAATCGCCGTTGGCTCTCTGTATGACTACGTAAACAACAAAAATGGCTGGAAAAAGGTCAGTTTCTCCGAAGCCAAACCCGGCGATATTTGGATTAGTAGCGGCAAGGGCCACACGGAATTGGCCATTGGCTATACGGGGAGCAAACTATTGTTAATCGGATCCAATAATTTTAGCAGTTCGAGTGAATATCAAGGTTGTCAGCTTAACACGGGTGCAGGCTATGAAAGTTATCAGCGAGTGAGCTACGCTTATAAAACAAACGGTGACGGCTATCTGTTTTCAATGCAGTAAAATCTGTGATATTGCATGATGAAGCCTCACTTCGGTGGGGCTTTTTTTTGTGCGGGGCGTGCTATGACCGTTGGTCATACGCAGCGCCTTTTGGCCTATCGCTTTGCGATACGGCCAAAAATTGTAGCTGAAGCGCCGTATTTGCCTTTGGCAAATAGGCGCGAAAATGCGCGCCGTGTTGAAGACAGGCGCGCCCCAAACAAATTCTCAAAACGTGAAATTACGTTTCATTATTGCGGGTAATCGTATAGAATACTGCGCGTTTTGTCGGCCTTAACAGGCCGTTTTTTTCGTCTTACAGGAGAAATGACATGACAGCAGAATGGAATGCAAAAGTTGCTAATATCGACATCGATCAGCTCAATGTCCTGACGCTTCGCACGCTCGCGATGGACATGGTTCAGGCCGCAAATTCCGGTCATCCGGGCGCCCCGATGGGATGCGCAGCCATGGCTCATGTTGTCTGGAGCCGTCATATGAAACTCGCTCCGAATCATATCGGCTGGTCAAACCGCGACAGATTCGTTCTTTCCAATGGTCATGCGTCCTCGCTGCTCTATGCACTCCTCCACCTGAACGGCTATCCTGTCAGCCTCGACGACATCAAACAGTTCCGTCAGCTCGGCAGCATCACACCGGGTCATCCCGAAAATCACATCACCCCGGGCATCGATACGACAACCGGTCCTCTCGGACAGGGCATTGCCAATGCCGTTGGTTTTGCAATGGCCGAAACGCACCTCGCCGCACGTTATAACAAACCCGGCCACAATATCGTCGATCATTATACTTACGCCATCTGCGGCGACGGCTGCCTCATGGAAGGCATTTCCTCCGAAGCCGCTTCGCTGGCCGGTCACTGGGGCCTGAGCAAACTCATCGTCCTCTATGACAACAACCATATCACGATCGACGGCACAACCGACGTCAGCTTCACCGAAGACGTCTGCAAACGCTTCGAAGCACAGAACTGGAACGTCCTCAAAGTCGAAGACGGCACCGATCTCAATGCTATCGATGCAGCGATTAAACAGGCCAAATCACAGCACGAAAAACCGACACTCATTGCCGTCCGCAATCACATCGGTTTCGGAAGCCCGCACATGCAGGATACGTCAAAAGTCCACGGTTCGCCGCTCGGCCCCGACGAAATCAAGCTCACCAAGGCCGCCTACGGCTGGCCCGAAGATGCTCAGTTCTTCGTTCCCGATCGCGTCGATGCCAGCCGCAAGGAACGCGTCGCAAAACACGATGCAGCCTACGATGCATGGAAAGCCGATTTCGAAGCCTATCGCAAGGAATATCCCGAACTTGCCGCTGAATTTGAACGCCGCATGAGCGGTAAACTTCCCGCCGACTGGGACAAAGTCGCCGCATTTGAAGCCGGCAAACCCATGGCTACCCGCGCCGCAGGCGGCAAAGTCCTCGCTGCGCTTCACGCCAATCTGCCCGAACTCATGGGCGGCAGCGCCGACCTCCACGAATCCAACAAGACATACGTCAAGGGTTCCGGCGATTACAGCAAGGCCGATCGCGCCGGCCGCAACATGTTCTTCGGCATCCGCGAACACGCCATGGCTTCGATCGTCAACGCCATGGCGCTTTACGGCGGATTCATCCCCTATGGCGCAACATTCCTCGTCTTCAGCGATTATATGCGTCACTGCATCCGACTCGGCGCACTCGAAAAAGCCCACGCTTTCTGGGTTTGGACGCACGATTCCATCGGCGTTGGCGAAGACGGCCCCACACATCAGCCGATCGAACACTTCGCTTCGCTCCGCGCTATCCCCGATTTCGTTTTCATTCGTCCGAATGACGCCAACGAAACCCTCGAAGCCTTCAAATATGCCGTTTCTTCCGATCGTCCCGTCGGTTTGGCCCTTTCACGCCAGAACTGCCAGACCCTCGACAGAACCGTTTATGCAGCCGCAGAAAACCTCAAAAAAGGCGCTTATACGCTCATTTCTGACGACAATCCCGAATTCATCATCCTCGCTTCCGGTTCCGAAGTCGATATCGCCATCGACGCCTACAACCAGCTCAAAGCTCAGGGCAAAAAAGGCCGCGTCGTCTCCGTTCCGGCAAGCCGTCTGTTCTGGGAACAGGACAAAGCCTATCGCGACAGCGTCCTTCCCAAATCCGTTAAAAACCGCGTCGCTGTTGAAGCCGCATGCGAAATGAGCTGGGAAAAATTCATCGGCGATGAAGGCAAATTCATCGGCATGAACAGCTATGGCGCATCCGCACCCGCCGGTCTCCTTTACAAACACTTCAATATCACCGCTGAGGCGGTCGTCAAAGCTGTTTTGGGTTAATAATAAACTAAATCCCCTCGCCCAGCAGGAGAGGGACCTGGGGTGAGGAATCACCCCAATCACCACGCCCAGTGAGAGGCCAGAGGGTGGGGCTTAGGAGATATCGATATGGCTAAATACAGACAGGAAAAAGTTGCCAAAGAAGTCCTTCGCGTGCTTTCGAGCGCAATCTTTGAGGATGCTCAGGATCCGCGCCTGCTTCAGGTCACAATTACCGATGTGACGATGTCCTCCGACCTCTCGATCGCATCGGTTCGCTGGCTTTGCCCGAAAGATGCCGACAAAAAAGACATCCTGGCCGGCCTCATCAAGGCGATTCCGTTCCTGCGTTCCGTCATTGGCGAGGAAATTGAGCTGCGCCGCGTCCCAAATCTCAAGTTTTATTACGACGATGCGTATGAAAACGGCCTTAAAATGGACGCTTTGCTCGCAAAACTTCGCGAAAATGGCGAAATGGGCAAAGATGAACCTGCTCCCGAACAGAAGCCCACGGATGCCGAGGACGAACAACTCGCCAGAATGCTCGGAAAATTGAATAAAGATATTTAAAACGAGTTTTTGTCTTGTTTTTTAAGTGCTTCGCCTATCTGCCCGGGTAAAACCCGGGCAAATACGGCTCGCAAATGCCGCTATCCCGTTGGGATACGCGGCATTTGTTTTTGTTATATTAACTGTTTGAGAAATCCAAAAATTCAAGTAAAATAGAAAAGGTATATTTTTATGAAGGAGTCATTATGAGTATATTCAATTCATCCAAAACTGAACGCAAAAGTTCGACTTCAAAAGCAAAATCCGACAAGACGAACCCTCTTTTCCGGAATGATGCTGCATCCGACTACACCAAATCCGCCTATGAAACCACGGATTATACCGATCCGGCATATTCTGCTTCAGACGGTTCTTCTAATGCCGATGAAGCAGCAGCCAACACTGCACTGACGGAGAAAGTCGATCTTCTTCTCAAAATCTGCTCAGGTGCTCGCATTTCCTCGTGGATGCTTTTTAATGCTGGTATTTCCCTCATTGGATCCATCTGCTTATCCACCGCCAGCAAAAAGCTTGAAGAGTACATCGTCAATGCATCCGAAGATGAGCTGAAAGCGATTGCTTCTGATGAAGACCGCGTCCGCAAAATCTCCAAACTGTCGAACAAATCCATTAGAAATGCATGTCTCGATAAGCTCTATAAATATGTGCCCAACAGCAACAGTCCGCTGCTCGGTGACCTCATTAACGCTCGTTTTGGCGTTCCTATTGGTTCTGACCGAGCCATACTGCCGTCGGTCAAAAAATTCATTCAGGACTCTATTCCCAAAGACAAAAAAGAAGAGACCTGGACGACTGATGGTCTTAAACACGTTTATGCGACGTATATGCTACTGCCGCAGGCAGACCTCGATCTGATCAAAGCCATGTTTACCTATGATACGGCAGGAAGTGGCGGTGCTGCCTGGGGATCGTACGGCATCTATTACGTCAATTACAATAAAAACAATACCGACGAAAAGGAATCCTGGCAGCATATCGAGCAAAATGCGGCTATCGAAGACACTCGAAAGGATCTTACCCTGCTCGACATGACGACTGCGCATGAACTGGGGCATATCGTCGATGCACAGGCACCAGGAAAACCCTATTCGGACCGCTTTGACAGCAACGGAAATCCAGAACAAGGCAGCTTCCTGGCCTATTCCGGATGGAAACGTCATCCCAAATCTGATCCCGACAAACTCATCAACGATATCGAAAAAAATATCACCGATCCCATTCCCAAAAATCTTACGGATGAAGAAGCCAAAGTCGCACCAGCCCTCATTCATACAGCTGCAAAATGGATGATTACCGGCATCGTTCCCATTCGCGATATTAAAGATGACGCCCAGCGAAATCAGATGTTAGCTGCATTGCAAAGCAATGCCCTTGCCCAGACATTCCTGGATGCCGGCTATCAATCAACGACAAATGCGGATGGTTCATTCACTTTCGATGCGGCCACGATGACCACTTTCCAAAAACTTTTCGATTCCAATCTTTTAAAACACATCAGTCGTGGTTTTGCAGAAAAATCTCCCTGGTACAACGGCGAACTCTTCCCAGAACTTCCCGAACGCCAGATTCACGAGAGCTATACCTGGTCCCAATACTGGTATTCATTCAGCAACAAAGCCTGGAACGACGGTAAGATTAGCAGGTATCAGTACAGAGATCCGGGTGAAGAATTTGCCGAAATGTACGCTTCCTATTTCGTTTCCGGAAACGGTTCAAAAATGCCTGCAAACCTCAAAAAATGGTTTGAAGCCGTTGGACTCAATAAATCCGATCGCAAAAACCAACCAAAAGGTGTCGAAAAATAAGAAGTTCCCGCACATTTCATTGAGCAACTTCCGCCCATACTATCGCCAAATTATTTAAGAAAACTCAACCTTATCCCCTTGCCCAATCGGCAAGGGGATAAGTTCTGACGATTATAGTTTCACAAGGTGTTGTCGATATCATAACGACAGTTTTCTGCCACAGGTTATGAGTCTCATTATCTATAACCAGATCAACAGGTTGAAAGACAGTAACATGATGCTGAAATCCTTCTGCAAAGTTGCAATCATTTTAATCACAGCAATGGTATGTTTTTGCAGCTGTCACTCCCCGATAAACAATCCGGACAACATTGACACAGCAAATACCAACAATGGGGGGCAGGAACCATCCAGCATTTCTGATGATTCTGCACCAAACGACAATCATGTCGTTCCTCAAACCGATACCGCTAACAATTCAGAGGTGAATAATAATATGCCCACTGCATTTATAGGAATGAGAATTCCGCAGGAACCAGCTGTCGATGAAAGCATCAAAGCCCGCATAAAGCCAATCATTCAAAAAACTCTGAACACCGACGAGTTTTATTTCCACGAAATTGAAAATACCAACTGGTTTACGATCAACCTTCCCACTAAAGCCAATAACGAAAACCTGCGCGATGCACCACCAGCCATTTCGGCTTATTACGTCATCGATCTCAACAACAATGCCATGGTTGCTCAAAAAGACTGGAAAGCCGTCTCTCCACTCTTTGACAAACTTACAGAAGCCATGACTGACAACAATTCTGAACAGATTGTAAAAGATATTGCCCTTGTTGCAGAAGTCATTTCTACTGCGACAAACAGCTATAAATTTGGAAAAACTGACATCAAACCTGTGTTTTCCAAAACTGAAACGGGATGGACGCTCACCTATTATACTGTTCATAATAACGGCATGAGTGCCCCAAAAGTTTGCCCACACACCTTAACGAAAACTGGCGAAATGCTGAACGAAACCGTTGAAAAATGCTATATTCCTTAAGACTTGTAAGGTGGTCAATGGAAAGAGTTCTTTAAGTAACCTCAGCCATAGCTCTTTTGACTGCATCTTTAGGGAAGGCCTGAATAAAACTCAATTTTAAGGCAGAATCTGATGAGAGCCGGAAGGCCGAGGATTTTCGCCATCCTGTGAATGGCGAAAACCGCAGAGCCCAG
>JAZRWV010000289.1:0-4280 GCA_045599925.1 Myxococcota bacterium | reverse complement strand
GCTTTCAGAAGGCTGGATGATTGTCATTGAGACATTGCCGGGGTATGTGCCTGAAAGAGGAAACAAGCTGACAACTTATCTATGGATGGCAGTTTACGGGGGCATGATAAGATATATTGTTAAAAAAACTCGGCGCGAATCCATAATGCTACAAAATGATAAGACAACGCCGGTGATGACAACAGAAAGTGTTCCCAATAGTGGAATATATGAGGGAAATCCTTATTTAATGCAGCCGGATACGGTGTACGAAAAGCAGGAACGTGCGGCGGTTTGGGAGCAGGTCTGTGTTGAACATCGGGATGATATTTGTGATATTTTGCAAAAAGCTCCTAAAAATTGTGATTTGTCGATGAGAAAGACAGTTTCTCGCAATAGAAAGCGTAAACTTTCTCAGCTTCAGGCATCAGTCAAGCTGATGTTGTCATGATATTGTCATGTTGTTTCATATTTACGCAGTCATATCTTGTTGTCTAAATATAATTGGAGTAGAAAACGATGTCCGCGTATAGCGGTTAACCAAGAGACAGGAGAAAATATGACAACACAAATTTTAATTGAAGACCATTTCACTTGCACCCCGCAAAAGCTATTTGAGCTATTGAGCGACAATGTATTCGATGATGAGTTGATGAAAGCTCTCAATATGGGCAAAGAAATGGTCGAAGAGAGCAGTAAAGCAGAGGGGAAACTTTATAAAATTCGCCTGACGAGTGCGGAAGAAATACCTGCAATCGCTAAAAAATTTGTAGGTGAACATCTGACATATATAGAAACCCGACAGTGGAAAACAGCAACAACATCGAATACGTGGAGCATTGTTCCCGAAGTGAAGGGAGCAAATGTTGAAGCCAAGGGAACGACAGAGATTATTGCTGCTGACCAGGGGTGTGTGAGACGCACGAAGGGAAGTATTTCTGTCAATTTACCGCTGATTGGGAAGAAAATTGAAGAAATGGTGCTTCAGAATATTACCGATACATTTAAACGTAATGCGGAATATTGCCGCAAAAAGTTATCATAAATATATTCCAAAAGCCTGTTGGACGTTATTGAACATGCGTTGGGAACAAAAAAAGCTGCCCGGAGGCAGCTTTTTATTTTAGATTTTTTCCTCGAGACTCTCTAAACAATTAGAGGCATTGATTACACTTTTATTCTTTTTATTTTTATTCTTGGCAACAAGCTTCATGTATTCAACGGTCTGAGAGATTTTGGCTTTTTCATCAGGAATTTTTTCATCAAGATTCAGAGCCGCATCACAGAGTTTGCGAATGCATTCAGGGGTAGAACCGCTGTCGCAGTCAGCGCGAGCATCATTGTATTCGCTAAGTCGCATTCTGTGTTTAGCATCAAGGATATTTTCTTTTGCGGTTTTATAGAATCTGCTTTCGGAATCAATTTTATTGAATTCGGCGATAGCTTTTTCATATTTTTTGCTTTCAATGAACTCATTTCCATCACGCAGGAAGTTGCTATTTGTGAATTCAAAATTGATTTGTTCATTGAGTTTAATGATTTCAGGGACATTTCCGACTTCTTTTTGCAAAGATTCGACAATTTCCTTAGCATCACTGAGTTCATTATCCTGGAAAAGGTGGTTTGCTCTATCAATTTGTTTTTTGATCATAGCAGCTTTAGCTTCTTCAACAGCTTCCTGATTTTGCTGCTGAGAGAGCTGGTCCTTCTCTTTTTGGTCGTTCATGAGCCAAACTACAGCGACGACGATGATAATGAAAACGCAGACGATGAGTATTGCGAGAGCGAGCATAAGAGTTTTGTTATCGCTTGATTTTTTCTTAATGTATTGAGAGAGGTCAACACGTTGAGAAGCAGGGACGAAAACAAAAGAGACGTTACCAAATCGGATTTGATCACCTGTATGGAGTTGGCATTCAGAAGTGATTTTTTTGTTATTAAGGAAGGTTCCGTTTGAAGAGTCGAGGTCAGAGACGAAGAAAGTCATCGCTTTATTAATAATTCTAGCGTGATTTCTTGAAATAGATTGGTCAGAGAGAAGGATATAATTATCTTCTGTACGTCCGATGGTATTTGAAGCTTCAGAGAGCATAAACTCTTCGCCGGCAAATTTATCCATAATACGAACGATTTTATATCCACTTTGTCCACTGGAGACGATTTGAGTCTTTAGGACATCCTGGCCTGCATTCATTTCGTTTTGGTCTTTGTATTCGAGATAGAGAGTATACTCTCCGATACGGATTTTAGATCCGTTTCTGATTTCGGTTCTTTCCTTAATTTGGACACCGTCAACATAAACGCCGTTTGCGCTACCGAGGTCATCGATATAGCATTTGTTATTTGAAACAAAGATACGGGCGTGTGTACGGGAGACAGAGTTTGAGGACAGAACAACATCATTACCATCGACACGGCCAATGGTATAATTTCCCTGATCGAAGGAAATTTCAGCTGCGGAACGTCCGTGGTTATCCTCAATTATCAGTGTATACATGGCAAATATGAAAGGAAAAGCTGAAAACCATTATCGGTCTTTGATTGGCCGATAATGGAAAAGTCACAAAGAATCAGGGATTAAGCATTGAAGATGGAGGGGTCGAGAGCGACGCCGCCACGTTCGAGTTCGAGGTAGAAATGAGGGATATTGCCCAGAGCTTTGAATTGTCCATCGCCCATAGCCATATTTCCCATTCCGCCTGCTTGCCATCCGAAGACAGGAACAGCTTTCAGGCAATTATTTTCATCTGAAACGACTTCAGCGATTTCGACGATACGTCTGCGAGCATCAGTGAAAGCTCTGACGGTAATGATAATGTCAATATTACCGACGAGTGTACTGGATGCGGGATCGGTAGCGACCATTCGTTTAAACATTGCGAGGGCTTCATCAGTGTTGAGAGCGCAGAGAGTACCGAGAGAGCCCTGTGCGCCAGCGCAGATAGCACTGACAAAAGCGGAAGCATCAGCTGGAGTTTGGATTGAATCAACGAGGACGCGTTCAGCTCTGAGGCGGGCAGCCTGTCGAATGAGGGATGCAACATCGCCATCCTGGAAGCTTGCATTTTGAGCTTCAAGGCTGATGACATAAACCTGAGGCATAGCGAGCATGGCTGAATTTTCAACGGTAACAATGCGTTCACCATCGGGAATTTCAGCACCGAGAGCGTTGAGAACGCTGGTACGTCCGGCACCCTGGGCTCCCACGACGAGGTTATTTCGGCGAGCTTTAACGCACAGTTTAAGGAATTTGTCCATTTCAGCTGAAAGCATACCGCGCTGAGTCAGAGCGGAGAGGGCATTGAATTCGTGAGCGGCTTTGCGAACGACGATGGTGGTTGAAGCGACTGAGACAGGAGGCAGAATAACCTGAATCTGAGTTCCGTCACCAAAACGAACTTCAGAAACGGCTGGAGCTGTCTGAGGATTAATACCCTGATAGGCGAGGAGGCGTTGAGCAGCGAGATAAAGTGTATCAGCACTTGTGAACTGATAGCGCGAGAGTTCGCGGCGGCCTTTACGCTCGACAATAATTGTTTCGAAATTGTAGATCGTAAATGAGCTGACATCTGCATCATCGATAAGAGAATCGATAGCACCAAGACTGCATGCTTCTTTGAGAAGCATGTCAAGAAGGGCATCCTGATTGACTTTTCCGATAGAAGCGCGGACGGCCATCAGAGACTTGGAAAGTGCTTTATAGCATGTATCCTGAATATCAGCCTCTGGCGGATAAGGCTGTGCGCTAATGGCCTGGAAGTCGTTTTCATTTAGATAACGATCCATGACGATTTGAGCTGCTTTAAGGAGGGCATCACTTTCGGGGGTACGAGCGTCGTCGACGACAATGTCTTCGGGAAGAGATGCGGCACTAAAGTCTTTTTTATTGGTTTGTCTGGCTGCAGTACCGACTTTTACAGCATTTCGGTCCGCCTGATTTGTTCCTGGCAGACGAAGTGATTTATCGATGACACCCTCACCAGCGGGGGCACTGATTCCGGACTGTTTAACTGGTGCTGCTGTTGCAGCGGGGCGGGAGCCCAGCGGGGAATTGAGCTGTTGGGCTGCAGGACCAGCCAGCTGTCCAGGCTGAGAAAGCGCAGGACCTGAAAGCGACGGAGCACCAAGTGATGGGGCGCCGAGGGAGGGGCCGCTGGAATTAACATTAGATAAGCCTGCACCCGGTCCCATAGGGGGAACATTTTGATCCATTCCAATCACTGGCGCCGGTGCATTCATTGGAATTGGTGCCGGATTCATTGGCTCTGGAACATTTTGTTGAGGAGCCGGATTCATTCCCG
>JAZRWV010000288.1:0-3506 GCA_045599925.1 Myxococcota bacterium | reverse complement strand
AGGCAGCTTATTTTTACGGATGCTGTCAACGGCGTGGTGTATCCACCTCTATCCAAGAGCCCCCGGCTGAATAGTTACCAACGAAGAGACCAGTGATCCAATAGAATGGCGCGTTCTCGATATTCAAGGATGCCGAATGCTGCTGTTGAGCGAGAAGATTCTAAAAGATATTAGTACATCAAAACCTTGGTTGCAGATTCCTGAATATTGTCCTGGAACACAACCTTTTAATGTTATTAAGAGTATGTGTCATATACAAGATAGAGCGAGTGCATCTTTTAACTGGAGTCATAGTCCGGCAAGAGCATGGTTAAACGGGTATGATGCATCTTATCAATATCTATACTTTAATGAAAGCGGAAATCGATATATTCATGCATATACACGCACTATTAATTCAAGTGGTGTTGTTTATGGCGATAATTATAATAAGTTTTATGACAAATTTACAGACTACACCAATGATAATTTTGTAGAAAAGGCATTTACTTCGGAGGAGAGAAGTCGAATTATTACATCAAAAATTGTGGATGATAGTACAGAGAATGGTGTGGATGTTTACGATGAAATATTTATATTATCCAAAGCAGAAGTTGAAAAATATTTCCCTGATATTCATAAGCAAAAATGGACTATAAATGACAGTTATACAGATATTATAGCATGTACCACGCAATATGTTGAGAGAATGGATTTTGAAGACCCAGATAAATGTCATTATAAATCTTGGTTGTTGAGAACCGTGGCAACCCAGGAAGAGGCCAGAGAAGACTACGATTTCTACAAAAGCAGCTCGTCCTCTTCATTTAATAGCTCAGATATATATTATTTTATAGATGAAAGTAACCGGAGTGGAAATATGAGAATCGGTCTTCCCACTTCGCTTGGATTCCGTCCCGCGATGTGGGTTAAATTGAAAGATTAGATTGGCTCGCCTTGAGCCGCAAATTTTTGCGGCTCTACGGTTCGCGTTTCGCGTCTATTGCCTGTGGGCAATACGACGCTCATTATTTATTTTGTGTGGGGCTCAAATGCAGTAATCGAGTTTTAATTTCCGTGTAACTGAGTCACCGTGTGACGTCGTCGTTTATTCCAATGCTATCAGATGTTTTAACCCTTGCATTCTATTTGTTTCTCACGATCATTCTCGAAGGCAGTTTCGCGCTCTTTGTAGGCATTCGCAAAAAACAGCCGCTCATCGTCATAGTGCTCACGCAGATGATGACAAATCCGCTGCTGAATCTGATTGGCTTCTATATTTATGCGCATTTCACATGGCCTATCACCTGGCAGATTCCGGCAGAACTTATCGTCGTTCTCGTCGAAGGTATGATCTATAAAAAATACACGGAGATCTCCAGGCCGTTTGCTTTTTCTCTTTCTGCCAACTATTTTTCATATACATTCGGAATTTTGCTGTATTATTTTAGTATTATTTCGTAACCTGTGTCTGAAGTTCTGTTTTAAATAATTGAATTTTATGAACGGCGCAAGGACGTGTTGTTCGCCATACATGTTTCTGCCGTAGACTGGTGAAAAAAAAAGTTACAATTAAGCCAGTGATGAACTTAACGGACGCGCATGAACGCGAAGCGTTTGAAGCGCGTGCAAGATATATATACTTTAAGTAAAAAATGATGTCTGCAATGCGGCTGGAAGCCGCCGATTTGAATAACCGAGTCCGTCGAAGCCATAGGCAAATGGATTTCTGGCCATTGTCGTCTACAATTTCTTTGCATTTGCCGGTCAGATGCCGCTCGGCATATTTTGCGATCGCATCATTAAAAATGCCCTCTTTGCCTCACTTGGATGCATCATTCTCATACTCGCCATTCTGGGCATTATCCACGATATGAATGTTATTCTGGCCGCCGAAATTGCCGGTTTTGGCAATGCTCTATTCCACATGGGCGGCGGCATCGACGTCCTTAATGCCGCTAAAAATAAAAGCGGACCCGTTGGTATCTTCGTCGCGCCCGGGTCTTTCGGTCTCTTCGCCGGCTATGCATTCGGAAGCTCCGAATATTTCAGTTATCATCACCTCATTATCCTGCTCGCAGCCTGTGCAATCGTTATTGCAGCATTTCAGCTTCTGGCTTTTCGTTCACTTAACAGCCAAAATCTGCCGTTATCCTTTAAACTTAATACATCCCTCACTAAGTCACTGGCACTCGCGGCTTCGACAGCGCTTTTCATTGTCGTCGCTATTCGATCTTACGTCGGCATGACACTTACCTTCGACTGGAAATATGAGTGGCACTGGGCCCTCATTCTCTGCCTCGTGACGGTTGCCGGCAACATCCTCGGCGGCCTTCTGTCCGACCGATTCGGAATCCGAAAAACCGCCTGTTTTACACTCATTCCAGCCACTATTTTCTTCCTTTTCCCAAATCATCCAATCATCGGTGTACTCGCTGTACTCTGCTTTAATATGACTATGCCCATGACGCTCTGGTCACTTTCCGAAATCTTCCATCATGCCAAAGGATTTGCTTTTGGAACATTGACTTGCGCACTTTTTGTCGGCGTCGTACTCAATCTGATTTTCCCTGATCCCCTTGCCGCCATGGGACCTGAGTTTGCCGCACTCACACTGATGTCGCTTATATTGTTATGGTTCGGAATTAAGGCACTTCCTGCCTCAGAAAACAAACAGGCTGTTCAAAAATAGATATTGCATTCATAACACAGTTGTCGAAACTTGTTATTTTAATACGATATCGTTATGGCCATAGTTAATGACAAGATTTCGAACGGCCGTTGTCTTGCATAACCGGGGGTGAGCGACGACAGGATTTCAAATTATGTTTACTTTACCTGTACTTGCTGAGGCATTTTTAATCCCTTATGCCTGTATTCACATGGGATTTCGGTCAGTGTCTGGATTAGGTAATTTACACACTTTTCGCAACACCGTCGATGATGCTTGCGAATAACGTTGAAGGCGTTCGTGCACTGATTTCTGCCGGTGCCGATGTCAATGCAAAAGATAACGACGGAAAATCCGTCCTTTGGCACCAATATGACGAGAATATCATTCAACTGATGAAAGAATCCGGTGCAAAATAATAGATATATATTAACACAGTATATTGTATTTGGGACTCGGGCTATGGTCGATGCGTTGTACACAACGCATCGACCATACGCCCTGCGTGCGGCGCTATTTCATACGCGCCGCAACATATTAATGTTGTATTCATGCGATGCGGCAGCATTGATAACGATCTACTGTTTTTGATATTCTGTGATTCTGATGAAGACAATGGATATGCTCCGAAGACCAAACCAGTCCAGGAAAAAGCTAAGAAGGAAGTCAAAGAATAGTCTCTGAATGAACTGCCAAGGGAATATAATACTGTTCACGAGATAAACTGTTGATACGGGCTAATGTCAATAGCCCGCGAATAAGTCAGATTACCATTTATCCCAATGAACGTTTTCAGGAATCCATTTGTTTTTCGGCTGATTGTCGCCTGTTGGATGACCGATGGGAATGACATTGA
>JAZRWV010000287.1:0-3772 GCA_045599925.1 Myxococcota bacterium | reverse complement strand
AGGATTTTCGCCATCCTGTGAATGGCGAAAACCGCAGAGCCCAGTGAGCAAATGAAATGTTACCTTAAATTCCTCCTCGCCATAATGGAGAGGAGGAACGTCACGAAGTGACAAGGAGGTGAGGCGGCTCGGGAAACGAAGCGAATTTCATATTGCGAACTGAGGACAGGGGCAAAGCCCCACAAAAATAATTGATCAGAGTTTCCTAAAAGAATGAAATATCAAATGTAGAAAATGAATAAAAGAATTAAATAAAAAATCGGCCAAATCCAGAAAAGAGTTCAATAAAGATGATGATAACTTTGGGTATGCAAAAAAAGCCCCCAAGAGGGAAACATGGCGTTTCTAAATCTGGGGCTGGATATGACCCTGATGCTTCTGTTAAGCTTCTGTTTTTGATACTGGAATGGGGGGTTATCAAATCGCATGACACGTCCCTGAGTTACGAAGACGTGTCATGATAAATCTTAAAAATTAAACTCCTTGTCCCACGCAAAATCACCACTCGTTTCATAGCTTTTCGGCCAGTGCGAACACCAGTTAGGCACTTTTGCCTGTTCTACTTTATCCACGCTTGGCTGATAAGGCTTGATATCGAGTATCGGTGAACCTGTAAAAGCATCGAAATAATTCAATATAATAATGCCTTTGGGATAATCGATTGCTTTCACTTCACAAACGGAAATTGCAATCGGATTTGGTCGCTCCGGCGAACGCGTTGCAAAAGTCCCCAGCGTTTCCGGACCTTTGGTATATGGCTTTTCAACCATTAATATGTTGCGTTCAGCTTCATTGTCGCAGCCATTAAACCACCATATTATCTGCAAATGCGAAAATCCGTTCAGACCTGTAAGTCCGGTTTTATATTTATCATCCAATATAATCTTAAATTTGCCATTATTGCATTCTGCATGACCGATTTCGTTGATTTTCATGCCTTCATCCTCCTCTGGGGCTTCCTTGAAAACAGGAATGTCGTCGTTCAATTCAATAGGTTTGGTTAATACTTCGAGTTCCTCTTCGGTCAGCTTGCGGTTTTCGAGTGAATAGCGAAGACACATTGAGGTTACTGTTTGAGTGTGTTGTAATAACTCGGATGGCGAGCCTTTGAATACGACTTCTCCACCAAAGCGGCCGCCATCCGGGCCGATATCGATGATATAATCTGCCTGTTTCATCACGTCGAGATTGTGTTCAATGATGATAACGGTGTTGCCGCGATCGACCATTTTGTCAAAAAGAGACATCAGCTTCTCGATATCGGATGCATGAAGGCCTGTTGTCGGCTCGTCGAGTACATAGATGCCATCTTTTTTATCCAAAAACTTCGCCAGTTTCAGTCTTTGACGTTCGCCGCCCGACAATGTCGAACTCGCTTGGCCCAGAGAAAGATACGAAAGTCCAACTTCACACAGGGATGTTAAGGCTTTCTTGAGCTTTCTGTTGTCTGCAAAGAATTCCAGGGCTTCCCTGCAGCTCATTGAAAGTATATCGACGATGTTTTTACCTTTATATAAATAGGAAAGCGCTTCTTTGGAATAACGCTTGCCATCACAAACCTCGCATTTTGTCGTAATCGGATCCATGAAAACGAGTTCAGTCGTGATAAAGCCGCGTCCTTCGCAGGATGGACATGCACCGTCGGAATTAAAGGAAAATAGCGAGGATTTAACGTGGTTTTCTTTCGACAAAATATTGCGGATTTCGTCCAAAAAACCGAGAAAGGTCGCTGGTGTGGAACGATTGGTCGCCGTAATTGCAGACTGATCGAACAGAATGACGCGTTCTTCATATTGTTTTGCAAAAACACCGAGAATCAGTGAGGATTTGCCGCTTCCCGCAACACCGGTCACAACGGTTAATACATTGAGTGGAATATCGACGTCGATATTTTTGAGATTGTGTATATGTGCATTTCGAACCGGTAAAAAGTCTTTAGGTATTCTGAACCTGCTCTTAATCGGGGTGTTTTTACCAAGTGCTTTGCCGGTCAGTGTTTCACTGATTAATAGCTTTTTATATGAACCCTGGAACATGACCTGACCGCCGTTAACGCCCGCAAGCGGGCCGATATCAATAACTTCGTCGGCAATTGAAATGATATCTTTGTCGTGCTCGACGACGAGCACGGTATTGCCTTTGTCGCGCAGGCTTTTGAGCAGGTTGACCATTCGATAGACGTCGCGCGGATGCATGCCTGTGGACGGTTCGTCAAAGATATAGGTCATGCCGGTCAGTGAAGACCCCATATAACGCACGAGTTTCAGACGCTGGGCTTCGCCGCCCGAAAGTGTCGATGACTCGCGGTCCATCGTTAAATAGGGCAGTCCAATGTCGATCATGCGAGTCAATGACAGCACCAGACTGTCGATGACTCCCTGCACGCTTGGTTCATGAATCGCCTGCAAAACCTTGCGCAAAGCCGTAAATTCCATCGATGTCATATCCGCAATCGTATAGCCGTTAATTTTGGAAATCATCGCCATGCGGTTGAGTCTGTGTCCGTGTCATTTCGGGCATTCTTCTTCACTCAGCAGGCAGGTAAGACGGGCCACGGATGCTTCCTTGAGCTCGGAAATGTCGCGTTTGAGCAGCATTTTGGACAGATAACGTTCGATTCCGTCGACGTTTTTATCGATTTGCGTGCCATTTTTCTCATCGGCACCATATAAAAGGCGGTTTCTTTCAATTTCGGTAAAATCCTTATACTTTTTATCGAGCGGAAACAGTGCGGCATCTCTGTACTTTTTCCAGTACCAGTTGCCGACATGAAATGCGGGAAGATCGGCCATGCCTTCATTCCAGGATTTTTCGGGATCGAGCCGTCTTTCGATATCGAGCTTCATGACTTTGCCGATTCCGGAACATTTCGGGCACATGCCGTTTGGGTCGTTGAATGAAAAGAAAGATGCCGTGCCGACATGCGGCTTTCCAAGACGGGAAAAAATGAGGCGTAGCAGGGCATACATATCGGAAATCGTACCGACTGTTGAACGCGCATTGCCGCCAAGACGCGACTGATCGACGATAACTGAAGCCGTCAGATTCTCAATGACTTCGACCTGAGGTTTGTCGTATTTGGGCAGCCGGCCGCGAATCCATGCCGAATAGGTTTCATTCATCTGGCGCTGGCTTTCTGCTGCAATCGTGTCAAATACGATGCTGGATTTGCCGGAACCGGATACGCCGGTAAACACGACAATTTTATTTTTGGGGATGTTCAGGGAGATATTTTTCAGGTTGTTCTGCGTCAGTCCTTTAATATAAATTTCGTCGTTCAAAGTTATCTCCATATATATTGATGTTGAATAGCGAAACTCATTGCAGAGAGACACAAACCGCATGTCTCTGCATTGCATGCGGTTTGCTTGCTCCTCTAAACACCATTAAAAAATACTATCAAGAGAAAAATTGAATGTTTAATTCGTCATATCAAACTATGCACGTATTGATGCGGAAAATATAAAATTATTTTTTTGAAGTGCGAGCCTATTTCATACGGCTCGCTGGCGCCCGCTATGTGCTCAGCTTGCATTGCGCTTTGCGCAATGCCGCTTGCGCGCATATGCGGTGCGCTGAGCTTTTGGGGAGCGCCTCGCACAAAAAAGTTCAGCGCCCGTATTGCAAATAGGGCGCTGAGCAGTGCGTATGGCCGTTTCGGCCATAGCAATGCTCAAATAATAAATAATTGTTTATTATATAACGATGTTTGACATTTAGAATGATATTTGGAATTGACATAAGGAAGGCCTGAATAAAACTCAATTTTAAG
>JAZRWV010000286.1:0-14747 GCA_045599925.1 Myxococcota bacterium | reverse complement strand
GCCGTATCGAAACTGACAGTCTGTGTGTTTGCTGATTTGTCAAGGATGGCAGCCTGGGGCATTCGGCGTGCAAATTTAATATCCTGAACGATTTGGCCTTCTTCGTTTTTCTGACCAATAACACTACGTCTTACATTGCTTTCTTTGGCTGCTTTGAGTTCAATACTTGCGAGTTTAGCAGCCTTCTCTTCATCACTCAGTGTATCGCCTGCTGCTTTAATCTCTTCATCGAGTTTGGCGAATTCTGCGGCATAATTCGACGTCACACAACGACCACGTGAGTCATCGCAAAGATAGTCGTTCTCACAGCCAATGTTGGCAGTTTTTGAACACTGAACAACGCATTTGCCTTGGAAGCAGAAAGCACCGGTGACGCAGTCGGCATCCAAGGCACAACCGATACTGGAGTCTATTGAACGAACGATTTTATTCGTTTCAATGACCGTAGTGGGCTTCTTTTTACCGTCTTGTTCATCACCTTCATTACTGCTTCCACTATTGCCACAGGCTGTGAACAGCACTGATAAAATACCAAGTGCGTATAAAAAATGGAATTTACGCATACCTTGCTTCCTTATGTTGAGATTGGGTTAATACAAATAATTTGCTTGTGTCTGCTATGACTGCTCCAAATAAGTTTTTATGAGCTAAAATATTTTTTATAACTATTTTAGTTCGTTTTGACAAGATACTTGTGTAGGTTTTGGTAGGTATTACCCCGCATATTTCTTATCTCTAAATAATTCCGTTGAATGTCCATGAACTAGCAGAAGTACAAACAGCGATTCGAGGAAGAATGTTGGTGAGTGGGGGATTGGCATCATTCAAATAAAAACGCCGCGTATTGCTTTGCAATAACGGCGTTTGCGAGCTGTATTTTGCCCTTTGCAGAAATCGGCGAAGGGCAAAAAAGGCGAGCATTTTCCTAAAAACTTACAAAAGAATTCCAGTGAGCAGTAGTTTGGCGATAGAGAAGTAGATGATGATGCCCGTTGCATCGAGAATTGTGGTTACAAAAGGCGCTGATGCACTTGCAGGGTCGACATGACAGAGTTTGAGCAAAAATGGCAGCATCGAACCCACGAGTGAACCCCAAATGACGAGTACGCCAACAGTGATGCCCAGTGTTGCCGCGAGATGGCCAAAAATTCCGTCGCCTTCGGGAAGAAATCCGAGGTATTTGTAGGCCAGGATGACGATAAACCCGAGCAGGGCAAGTGTAGTACCCAGGCCGCTGCTGACGATGAGTTCTCGCGTAAATACACGGCCGACATCGCGAAGTTTAATCTCGTCCAGGGCCATTGCACGTGTGACAAGTGTCGCAGCCTGAGATCCTGTATTACCGCCGGAAGCCATGATGAGCGGCACGAATACGGTCAGAATGATTGCACTTTCCATTGCTTCTGAATAATGGTCCATTACGCGGGTTGTCACAAGGGTGCAGCAGAACAGGATGACGAGCCATCCGACGCGTTTGGAATATAGTTCGCGGAATGTCGATTGAAGGTAGTCATTATCAAGGGCAGCCATACCACCCATTTTCTGGATATCTTCTGTCGCTTCATCCTGAACGACGTCGACGATATCATCGATGGTAATAATACCTTTCATGACGTTTTCATTGTCGACAACTGGCAATGCGAAGAAGTCTTCACGGGCAAACAACAGTGCAACCGATTCCTGATCCATGTCTTCGTTGATGGTTGTCGGTTCGGGATCCATGATTTCAGAAATTTTACGGCTGTCTTCGGCCTTGAAAAGTTCTTCGAATGTCACGCATCCAAGCAGATGCTGTTGATTGTCGAGCACATAGATATAATAAATCGTTTCGAGTTCTTCTCGAATCTGACGGCGCACGTACAGAATTGCTTCATCGACATTCATATCCGGACGACATCTTGCAAAACGAGGGCTCATCAGACCGCCTGCTTCGTCTTCCTTATATGCCATCAAAGCATCGACTTCTTTGCGGACTCGTTGCTGAAGGTAGCTTTTGAGTTTTTCGACGTTTTCTTTTTCTTCGATTATCTGAAGAACGTCTGCAGCATCGTCCGGGGCAAGGGTACGCATCCAGTGCTTTTGATCGCGTTCAGACATAACCAGAAACATCGCAGCCTGATCCTCGCAAGGTATTGAAGAATAAAAATCTTCAGCATCCTCGTGATCGAGCTGGTTGAACCATTCTACGCGTTCTTCATCGTCAAGCGTTGGCCAGAGTTCCCAAAGCTCATCCATTGTAATCTGGTGATTTTGTTTATTGGTTTCTGACATCAGAATTTCCTTTGTTTATGAGGTTGCAGAAATACAGTGATTCAGCAATTCATGCACAAAAGAAAATCAAAACGCCACGGCTCGTAATTTGTCATGGGGTCTTCCTTGTTTTTGAGGAAGACGACAGACGGCTTCCTCAGTTTATAAGATAGATAAGTGATAACTAAGGGGGTCGTCCATTGGGCGTTCCGGGATCGAGTAAGTGAACAGTACATTGTTGTACTCCAAAACCGCGCGCTCTTTACGCGTATTTGAGTTTTTTCGCAAGGGGGTTGTTTGCGTTTTTTCTTTTCTGAGGTTACTATTTAGTTCTGGCTTTGTTTTAGACTCCACTTAAGGAATATTTCAACATGAGCCATATTTGGGTTAAGCAGGTGCAGAGGGGCTACACACTGGAAAACTAGTACTGTTTATATTTCAGTTGAAAACTATTATCTTCCGGCTGTAACCTTTTTGAATGCAGTGGCTGATGTTGGCTGTGCGTGAGGGCATTTGAATCATGTCTGGTTTGCACTCAATGTTAGGAATATAATAAAATGGCTGAATACAATCCGCTTTTTGATGCTCATGTTGAACCACGTCCCGAAGACGAGGACAGTCTGATATTAACGTGGGCTTATTATGGCGAGAATCCAGAAGAATTTGCGCGAGACATTGCAATTGAGCAGAGCATTGAGTTTCCAGCGGCTTATGTTCGTTCCGATGAAATCGTGAACAATATTATTCCTCGCGTTCTTGAAATTACGCCAGATGAAGGATTTTCGAGGATTGTGATGTCATTTAATCCCGAAATTGCGTCACCGGATTTCGTTCAGATGCTCAATGTTCTGTTTGGAAATGTGAGCATGAAATGCGATGTTCGGCTGATAAAGATTCAGTTTCCAGAAACAATGCTTTCCGGACGTGGTCCCAAGTTTGGTGTATCTGGTATTCGTGCGCTTACGCATGCCGAATCGGGAGCGCCGGTACTGGCGTCGGCACTTAAACCCATGGGGCTTTCGACGCGTGCATTCTGCACAG
This sequence comes from Myxococcota bacterium, assembly GCA_045599925.1. Lineage (GTDB taxonomy): Bacteria > Myxococcota_A > Bradymonadia > UBA4248 > UBA4248 > UBA4248. Next base: position 11,456 of record JAZRWV010000286.1, on the reverse strand, counting down.
TTGCGGAAGATTTTGTCGCACGCGGCATGCACATCATCAAAGATGATCATGGACTTGCCAATCAGAAATTTGCTCCGTTTTGTGAACGCGTTCGATATGTAAGCCAGTGTGTGAGTGAGGCCAATGCAAAGTATGGCCGTCATACACTGTATGCACCAAATATCAGCGGCCCCGTGGACAAGATTCTGGAACGTGCATTCTTTGCAAAAGAAGCAGGGGCTGGTGCGCTCATGATTGCTCCCGGATTGATGGGGTATGATGCCATTCGCGTACTTCGGGATGCGAATGGTCTCGATTTGCCCATTCTTTCACATCCGTCTTTTTTAGGTATGTGTGCGCTGAATCCGCATCAGGGGTTTACGCATGCCATAGCTTTTGGAACCTTAAACCGGCTTGCCGGGGCGGATGTCATTATTTTTCCGAATCACGGCGGCCGTTTTGCCTTTTCTTTGGCAGAATGTCAGTCGATTTTTGATGCATCACTCGGTGATGATTTATCCGTGCCGCCGTCATTACCTGCCCCGGCTGGCGGTATGAAAACAGAAAATATCGCTAAAATCGTTCAGGCGTATGGAACTTCGGATTTCGTTGCACTCATCGGCGGCGACATGTACAAAAAATTTGCGATCTGAAGTTATTCATCAGCACATATTTTATGAACAAGAATGTCCATATTTTCCGGCGTCATGCCGCCTTGCTGAAGGTAGCTTTTCACAAATCCGGAATAGTGAGCTTTTTCAAGTTTTTCCTTTTGCTTTTCACCAGAAAGGGCGGAAAGCATTTCGTCAAATAGCAGTTCTGATATCGCATCATAGCTTTCGGGACGGTTTGTTTTCGTGACACCGTAATAGATTTCGTACGTTTTCATGTAATCGTCTTTCATTTCATTGTACGAGGCTTCGCAAAGTCCTTCCATCAGGATGCTGATAAAACCTGTTCGGTCCTTTCCTTCCACGCAGTGGGCCAGGTAGGGGCCGTCGAATTGAATCATCCTGGTTAGACTCTCGGCGACTTTTTGTTTGAATTCAGGCAGTCGGAAATTCGACGAAAGATCGAGCAGGGATACACGTCCATTTTCATAGAGTTTTTTGAAATAGGGCGACTGAAAGTTTGGAACTGCGAGGTGAGCAGCTATTTTTTGCTCGTTGTCTGAAAAATCGAGGATGTATTGAATGTTGTCGTGTTTTATCAGTGCATCGGCATATGGGGCACGATTGTGCCGATTGTCGATAGGGGACGCCGAACGATAAAAAACATTCGGGCGAATGCGACCACCGCGCATAGCGCGGTAATTGGCAAACTCAATATCGGATGCAAAATCATTTCGATCATCGGAATAAACGAGATCAAATGTGTTCTGTATCGACAGATATTTGGCTTTTTCGCGAAGTTTGATAGTGACTGTACTGTTTTCTTCGAGTTTGGCCAGATTCCAGATGTCGTCGGCATCGTTATATCCAAGATAAAGGTAATTGCATCCCGGATAACCGACGATCATGGCTTCTCCCTGTTTGATATAAAACCCGTTAAAATAGGGAATATCGTTCAGTTCAAATCCAGTACTAAAGACGGCATCAATGCTGTCTCCGAGTTTGAACCCTTTTGATTCAAAGGATTCGATAGAGGTTTGAACCGTGACAACGCGAAACTTCTCGTCGTGTGTAATTGCGGCGTCATTAAGGATGATGTCTTTATTTTGCGGAGAGACCTCATTCGCCCGGTTCTGTTCGGATTTGATGAGTTCATTTCTGTGACAGGAGGTCATTGCCAGACATATTGTGATGCAAAGATAGAGGATTTTCTGCATGGGTGATTTCTATGAAAACGAACAACGCGAAATGAAAATAAATGCTATTCAATTCGGCATTGCAAAGCAACGCTGTATCATTGTGCATTACTCATTGAGGTTTTATGCTCATAAAATCATCGATTTGAACGATCGTGATATGAAATCGATCAATGCGTTCATTCATTTGTGTCATCCAGTCAATGAATGTTTCGGATTCGAATTGTCTGGATGTTTGAAGAAGTAGATTCTGGATATTTGAATTCTGGACTCTTGAAATGGATTGTGCGGTTTTTAGCCATTTGTCTGGTGTTTCTTCGATTTTTTGAATGACGTGAAGTTGCTTGAGCACTTCATTGAGTTCTTGTTTGGCCTCATCAAGTGAGAAGGATTGCGATGGCTCTATATCTGGAAAAATGCTTCGTCGATCTTCAAGCCAGGCATCAATTGTATCCATGAGAGGCTGGTGATTTGCGCATAAAGGTGCGGCAAATTCACGCAAAACTTTGCGATGAACAGCAGGAACGGGAACTGAAACTGGTTCCGGCGGCGTTTTTTTATCGAAAATGGAGTTATAAATATCGATGAGATCCTTCGATTTGGTGTCTTCATCGTCTGGAATATCGTCATGGGGAAGTTTGAGTGTAACGCCAAGGCGTTCTAGCCCTTCACGGGCTGCATTGTGTGCAGTTTTTCTGATTTGATCGAGTATGCCCATGATTCACCCCATCTGTTTCTGAGGTCGATAAGAAATATTGCTGATGGCTGTATCCGGATGATGGCCGGATAAAGGTGGTTTTATTCGATTTTGGAACAGGATTGGAAAAAAAAGACCATTGCATATGACAATTCGGCTTTTTTGCTTGTGAGCTTTGGGCCGCTATTCATTGAAAATAATGATTTCTGATCTTTGTCTGTCTGCGTTTTCTTAAAATTCTAATCACACACATACAGATCAGAACAATGGCAGGAACGCCGATGACATTAATCCAGATAATGTGTTTTCTTTTATCGGCGTCTGGAACCTGAACCATTTGGGGAAGTGCACGGTTTCTTATTTCAATGAGGCCTGTATCCTGAATCAGCCATTCCGTTGAATTGACAAAGAGATGAATTCCAAATCTTGCAAATTCATCGGTGTAGCCAATAATTTTGTTTACGAAAAGAAACTCGCCGTCTGGAATGACCAGATATCGGACGTCTTTGGCTATGGGAATGAATTGAGTGGCATTGGCTGAAGACGGAATTTGCTCAGCAAATCTGGATATTTGAGGTGTCTGCAAGGTGACAATGAGGTCATGTGGGCCGGGAATTTCAGATTCTCTTGGCTTTTGAAGGGCATCGATCATGATGTCACCGCCGGATGGGCGTGTTACTGACTCTGGAGAACTTGTCGCCAGACGCGTGATTTGGCCGTCCTGTTCCTTGATTTTAGCCGCATCCACCTGAAGTGTTCCCGAAAATGGGAGAACAATAGCTGAAAGATTCTGTGTAATGGGGTGGGTTTTGTCGAGGTCGGTGATAATGGGAAGTGCAGGAAGGGAAACCTGAATCGCCTCATCTTCTGTAAACTGAGTTCCTACCAGATTGTGGGTTCGGTCGAGCAGCAAATCTGCTTTAAACTGAACACCTGTATTGGCGAGGAGTTCATTGAGGTTGGTTTCGAGATTGATTCTGGGCTGATCGGGTTGAATGTAATCGCCTTGAGTCGGGCTTTGAAGAATGGCGAGGGCGGTTCCGGCAAAAGAAGCCTGTTCAATGGCGTATTGCGCACAGGGTGTAAGCTTTTCCTGGATATTGAGCAGAACCAATGCATCAGGTCTCGGCGTGAGTGAACACTTTTCGTCGACTTTAATGCCTTCGGCATGAACTCTTTTGCCAAAAACTTCAGAAAAAACATCGTTCATGCTGTCGATGAGAATCTGCGATTCGGCAAGACCGCCAAATCCCTTCAAAACGCCAACTGTTTTTTGCTCTGGCGAAGTGAGGTTGACGATGGATTTGGCAATGAGATACTCGAGATTGTCGCCGGAACGAAGTTCCGGAATCGTTTCTGCTGTGTCTTTATAAATGACTGTGAGGCCCTTAAAGACGAGTCGCATCGAACGTTGTGTTTCGTCTTTTTGAGAAATCGCGACGCGTCTGAGCCCAAATCCTTTGGCGATTTCTTCGTCTGAAGGTGTTTCGGGTTCAATAATTTCGAATGTCAGACGTCCGTGAGATGAGGCTTCGAATTCGGACAGAATATCGCGTGTATTTTGATAAAGCGAGTTGTCTGGGGCAGGAAGATTTTTCGATAAAAAAACTTTGATTCGGATTTTTCCGTCCAGATTATCGAGCATGCGTGTCGTCGCCGGACTCAGCGTAAACTGATTATCTGCGGTCAAATCCCATCGGGCTGTTGTAATTCTGGAAAAAATGACATTGAGACCGACGAGGACTGTAAACAGCAGAAGAATGAGTATGAATGCGCTTTTAATGTAATCAGAACGGGTGGAAATCGGCATGATTTTTAAGGACTAAACAATCGCAAATTTATCGAATTCAGCTTCGAGAGTGGCCAGCTTTTCTTCTTCAGAAATGATGGTTCCGCGCTGAGTAAACTCATCGTAACGCACGGCGCCTTCATTCAGATAGAGCAGTCCGAGGGGAATGGGGGAGCTCTGAAGTGCGACATTCATTGCGTCAGTTAATGAGGTGGGATCGTGAGCAACGACGTGATATGTCTGAGTGAGAGAACCCGGATCGACGCCTTTGGCGTCAGTCAGAAGCTGAACTTTGGAAGGCTCATTGATGAATGCATCGAGATGACCTTTCATGAAATGGGGACATCGCTGGCGAATGCGGATAAAAGCGAGTCCTGGATGAGCCTGTGCGCGCAAAAGCGTGTGATAGAGGTGTTCGGGAAGCCAGTCGACGCATTGTGCGACAAACGAAGCATTGGTCATGGAAATGGCGGTAGCCAGCGGGTTGACGGGATCGAGTGGGGCACCATTGGGATGGGTATTTGTCTTGGTATGTGCAGGCGTTGTCGGAGATGTCTGTTTTTTGGTGAGGCCGTAGATGTTGTTGTCGAGCAAAAGCACGGTCATCTTCATGTTGTAACGAAGTGCATGAAGCCAGTGACCTGCGCCGATGGCGCAGCAGTCGCCGTCGCCTGTGACAACAAAAATTGAAAGATCCGGCCGTCTGGAACGAATGCCGCATGCGACCGGCAACGCTCGGCCGTGCAGACTGTGAAAACCATATGTTCCCATGTGGTGCGGAAGTCGGGAAGAACAGCCAATACCGCTGACGACAACCGTCTTTTCGGGGGGCAGATTCAAATCATTACACAGCTTTTGCAGGCATTTGAGAACAGTATGATTGCCGCAGGACGGACACCAGCGTGGAGCAGCACCGAGATAATCACCGAGCTCGAATTCCCTCATGCGAGGTTCGAGCGTCCAGTCTGTCATGTTCATATGAATTCTCCTTCATTATTTCGATGCAATATGGTCCAGAATGGCTTTTTCAATGTCTTTTGGGGTGAGAGGAATGCCGCGGACATGCGACCAGCAGTCGATGTCGCAAAGTGTATGTGCTCTCAATATCGTGCAAAGCTGTGAATATCGGCGTGCATCGCCAAATTCGGGCGGATCGGAATAGTTCATTTCCACGCACAGAACGTGTTTGAATTTCTGGAAAATCTCTTTCAGATTTGGTTCCATTGGCGACAGGAATTTGAGTGTGAGACTGGAAACGCGGATGCCCTGAGCGCGCAGTGTATCGACGGCTTCTTCGATGGCGCCGCGAGGAGAACCCCATCCGACGACGAGCAAATCGCCCTCTGAATCGCCATGAATGACGGGCGGTTTCAGGGCATGCTGAAGTGTCGCAAGTTTTTTGCTTCTGGCCAGGAGGGCATTCTCATTGATCGAAGATTCGTAAGCCACATGGCCATTTTTGTCATGAGCGAGGCCTGTGACGACGTAATTGCCGTTTTTTTGACCGGGAATCGGGCGTTGTGACAAACCGGTTTCGCGATCCCAGTCAAAGGGAGGCACGGATTCATCCCAGTCGCTTAAATCAATGGGCGGTGCGAACCACGAAGCTTTTGGATCGGGTCTCGAAATTGGTTGCTGGCCTGTCGCAAGGTTCGCATCCGAAAGAATAATGACCGGTGTTCTGAATGTTTCTGCAAGTTTTCGCGCCGTAATGACGAAATAGAAGCATTCCTCATGTGTCGATGGCGCGAGGATGATTTTAGGGGCATCACCGGGTTGTTCGTAAAGCGCGGAGAGCAAATCGCCTTGTTCAACGCGAGTGGGAAGGCCGGTGGATGGGCCGCCGCGCTGCACGATGACGACGACAAGCGGAAGTTCGGCCATAATGGCGAGTGCAAGAAACTCATTTTTCAGGGCAAGTCCAGGCCCCGATGTGATCGTGACTGGCGTTTTCCCCGCAAAACTTGCGCCGATGGCAAAACCAATCGCAGAAATCTCGTCTTCAGCCTGATGTACGACGCATCCCATGCGCGGAAAGGCTTCTGCAAGATAATGGGAAATCGAGGTCGCAGGCGTAATCGGATACATCGAGCAGACCTCGATGCCTGCGGCCATAATGCCGAGGGCAAGTGCGATGTTGCCGTTGACGACGATTTTGGGCGTTGGAGAGCTGTGGGCCGGTATCGAATAGCGAAGATCGGTATGTTCAAGGGCCCAGTCATAACCGGCATGCAGAAGGCGGAGATTTGTATCGACGATTTCCTGTGATTTTTTCGCAAATTTGCGCGTAATCTCGAATTCCGCAAGCTTCAGGTCGCGATCGTAAATCGCGCAAACGAGCCCAAGAGCCCAGATATTCTTGCCGTGGCGCGGGTCGCGAATGATTTTTTTCGTTTCTTCCTCGAACGGAACAAATCGGATATCGGCTTTTCTGGCCTTAAAATCGTCAATTGCGGCTGCAAAATCTTTGCGAATCTGTTCATCATCGATGGATGCCCATTTGTCATCGAGCAGAATGATGGTGCCTTCGCGAAGTGCGCCGACGTCAAAGCGCGAGTAGAGGACCTGTTCATTAAAGGCGACGACGAGGTCGGCCTGATCACCGGCATTTGTAATCGTGTCGGAGCCGATTCGTACGCGGTTTCCTGATGCGCCTGCTTTTGAACGGCGCGGCGGTTCGACTTCGGCCGGAATGATTTCGACGGTCCAGATGCCGTTTCCCATCTTGGCACTGACGGTTCCAAGACACTGGCCGGCGGTCTGGGCGCCTTCACCGGCGTCGGATACGAATTCGATGATCTGTTGCGAAGTAACGATGCGTTCAGATTTTGCCCGTGGCTGGACAATGTTTTCCGACATGAATCAGCTCCTGCAAATGTGTGCGCTGAATGCGCTTTGCGGCCTTTTATCGCGTAATTTTGTAACTGTACAGGTCGTTTTTTTGTGGTGCGCGCCTATTTCGCGCCAAAGCGCGAAATACGGCTTGCGGCGCGGCCTATTTGCGTCGCACTTCGTCGCGGTGCTGCATACGGCCGCGCAATTCAAATATGCGCAGCGTAATGAGCAGCGCGAGTAGCTGCGCAGCCGGGGCGTAGGCAAAGCCTAGCACCGGCACACTGTTCGTACTGCACTTAAAGTGCAGAGAACAGTCCTTCCTAAAAAATGGTCTCGTAAGCGACACCTGCTCCATCCGGCATCACAAACGGCGCAGCGGCATGCATGAGCGGCGGTGTCTTGGTCGGAGACTGCCAGTTAATCGGAGCAGGTTCATGAATAATGATTGCATGGACGACACTTGCAACATAACTGGTCGCAAGCAGGACAATGCCTGTAATCTGAACCTTTTGCCAATTCTTTGCGTGGAAATAGTTGTCGTGCGTAAATTTGTAGTTATCGCCGCGATAATGCTCGACCATTCCGCCGCCTGCAATCGACATCACAATGCCGGCCAGCTGGGTCGAAGCGTAAATTGCCCCCCAAACGGGCTGATGCATCTGAAATTCGCCCGCGCCAAATGGCAGAAAATTAATCCAGTAAGGGCGGCGTTCCACTTCGCCAGGCACAAAAAGCGTTTCAAGCGCCGTCGCATACGACTTGTCAGGGCGCAGGGCGTCGAGTTCTGTCGCATGTTCCTCGCGAAGTTTTTCGATTCTCTCCGTGCTTGAACCGGGCAGAATAATGATGGCTCCGATGGGATCATAATCCGGATCCGTGCGCAAAACATCGAGAAACAGCGAGTCCGCCAGTTCCGGATTGCCAAGTTCGAGGTGCGAAACACCAAGCAATAAGTAGATTTCGATGATTGTATCCGGCGAATCTACGCAATGGAGATTTTCGTAAACAGGACGCAATGTTTCGACAACTGTTTCGTAATGGCGTTTTGTATAGGCTGTTTCAGCACGACGCATGATTGCATTCGGATAGATGAAGTTTTCTTCGCATGCTTCATGTTCTTCTCTGGTCAGCACATGGGATGGCTGATCTGCTGTCATTGCCTGCGTTTCAGCCATTGAATTCGATGAATCTGCAGGTGTTTCGGTTTCGGAATACACGTTTTCAGAAACCGGGATACCAGTGTTTTCTGCCGACTGTGCAAATGCAGTTGCGGAAATAAACAGGGTTGCGAATGCAGGAATGAATCGTCGTAAAACTGTCATTAAAATTCGTCGTCGGTTCCGACGTCTTCGGTAATTTCTTCGGTGGGAGCATTCAACTGGCGCATCATCCAGTTTTGTGAATTGCTTTCATCGGGCATGGGTGCTCTTTCTACAGGCTGTGTGCCGGCCAGAAAGACTTCGCTTCGGGTTTTCTGATCAGATGATGGCAGAAGTCCCGTTGTTGCGTCCACATCTATTTGTATCACAGAATCGGGTTTAATAAAATCTTCCTCTGGCAAATCCATGTGATAGGCAGACATAAAATCGGCAAAGATGGGCAGGGCAGTTGTGGATCCGCCTTCGCCTTTTCCGAGTGTTTTGGGATCGTCATAACCGATGTAAACACCGCAGGCGAGGTTTGTCGTAAAACCGACGAACCAGGCGTCTTTGGTCGAGTTGGTTGTTCCGGTTTTGCCGGCAACATCTCGTTTCCATTTTCCGAGATATTTTCTGGCCGTGCCTTCGGTCGCAACGGATTTGAGCATCGAAGTGAGGACGTAAGCCACATCGGAATCCAGTGCCTGATGATGTTCCTGAGCATTGATCGGCAAGGGCTTTCCGTTTCTTGTGATTTCGGTGATAAATCGTGGTGATTTGTACTGACCGCCTGAGGCAATGGTTGCATATGCATTTGTGACATCGAGGACATTCATGCTGGAGCTGCCAAGTGCGAGCGTATAGTTTTCGACGAGTGGCGTTTCAATGCCGAATTTTCGTACGAATGCGATTGTTTTGTCGATGCCGGTTCGTTCGAGAACGTCGACGGCAACTGTGTTTCTCGACTGGGCAAGTGCCGTTCGAACCGTCATCGGGCCTTTGAATTTGTTGTCGGAATTCTTTGCCGACCAAGGCGTTTTTTGTCCCGGAATGTGAAATACTTTCGGGGCATCGTCGATGATGGTTGTCGGCGTGATGACTTTGTTTTCGATGGCGGCACCATAGACAAAGGTTTTAAAGGATGAACCCGTTTGTCGCATTGCCTGAGTCGCCCGATTGAACACGGAGTCTTTGTAATTGTAGCCGCCAACGAGTGCGCGCACATCGTGTGTTTGCGGGTCGATGGCGATAAGACCGCCATTGGCACCAGAGGGAACATAGATTTTTTCCGGCAGTCCTTTTTCATCCAGTGAGGAAATCTGGACGAACCACGTCTGATCCACCTTGAATGTATCTTCAAGAGGTCCTTCTTTTCGCTGGCGCGGTGTGGGTTCGTAAGGAAGTTCTTTTCCTCCGAGTTCAAAATAAACCGTATTGCCGTTAATTTTTGTGATTTTGGCTTCAAAATTCTTATTTTTTTCGAATTTTGTCGGCTTCTTTTTCGACGGATTTTTGAGCGGTTTGTTCATGTAATGACGGTCGTCAAATGCAATCAGGCCCTTCTGGAATGCGTCTTCTGCCATGTGCTGCATGTTGAGATCGAGTGTGGTTGTGACATGAAGTCCTGCACTATAAACGTAATCCTGTCCGTATTCGGCGATCAGCATCTGACGGACATGTTCCGTAAAATATGGCGCAGCGCCAATGGTTTCCCGCGATTTCTGATTGAGTTCGATAGCTGCATTTTTAGCGGTTTCGTAGGCATCTTCTTCGATCAGGCCTTTTTCGTACATCTGTTTGAGTACGTAATTTCTTCTTTCAAGTGCTCTATCGGGATGTTTTTGTGGTGAAAGACGCTCCGGGGACTGCACGAGTCCGGCTATGGTTGCGGCTTGTTCCAGTGAAAGCTCGCTGGCATGAATGCCATAATAATATTTGGCCGCCTGTTCGACTCCATAATTTCGATGACCAAAATAGACGTGATTGAGGTAAATGGAGAGGATTTCATCTTTGGTTAAAGCTTCTTCGATTTGGCGAGCCAAAAGGACTTCCTGGATTTTTCTCGACAGCTGTTTTTCTGGTGTGAGGAGGAGATTTTTAACGACCTGCTGGGTAATTGTGGATGATCCCTGACTGAATCCACCGCGTTGAATGTTGACGATAACGGCTCTGAAAATACCGATATAATCAAGTCCTTTATGGGTGTAAAACGCCGCATCTTCAGCAGCAATCATTGCGTCTTTCATGTGCTGCGGAATCTCGCTGAACGGAATGACAGTGCGTCGTTCCTCGTAAAGTTCAAGCAAAGGCTGTCCGTTTCTGTCCATGATGACGGACATTTGTCTTGGCTGATAATCGTCGTAAGAAAAAATGCCGGGAAGGCTTCTGGAATAATACCAAAAGACGAAGGCGATGGTTGCGCATCCAAGCAGCCCGATGATGAGCGTGGCTATGATGAAAAACCGGATGATGCGTCGGAGCAATGAAGGCTTATTTTTCTTTGCCGATTTTTTTTTAGATCCGGAGGATTTGCCGTTCCTGGCTTTAGATTTACCTGATTGTGAAGGCACTTTGAGACTCCATGTCATAAAATGAGAGAACAAAAAGCGTTATTAGTTTATCAGATTTTGATGATGAAATAACCCCATTTTGAAACATCAATTCACAGGTGATTACATCTCAGCCGGGGCTCTGCCCCGTGTCCTCAGTTCGCAATATGAAATGAACTTCGTTTCCCGAGCCTGTCGGTTCTCCAACTCGTTCATTTCATTTGCTCACAGGGCTCTGCAAAGCTAACCGTCCATCGGACTGTCAGCTTTTCGGCCCTCCGCCAAAGGGCTAAGCCCTTTGGAATCCGCAATGTTTAAGCTGCGATGCGAATATTGCAGCTTAAGCCATATTTTCGTTAAGCGCGTGTAGGGGGCCCCTTTCCTCAGTTCGCAATATGAAATGCGCTTCGTTTCCCGAGCCTGTCGGCTCTCCAACTCGTGCATTTCATTTGCTCACTGGGCTCTGCGAGGCTAACCGTCCACCGGACGGTCAGCTTCTCGGCCCCCCATTCCGGTAAAACCTAGGTTATGCCTACATTTATGCTGAGTATAGATTTACCCCGGGTGAGATGCTGTGGTTATTTGCAAGAATAATCGACTAAAAAGTTACTAAATTTATGCTGTATTCAATAAAAGGAACTTAAGCTAGCAAACTGTGCTG
>JAZRWV010000285.1:0-13284 GCA_045599925.1 Myxococcota bacterium | reverse complement strand
AGATCGTTCGATGTCAGTTTGTTGTTATTATTAATAACAAAATAATCTTTAATAGTCAGAGATTTATCAGATATTAAGCCTGTAATTTGACTTTTTTCCAATTTAAGTCCGCCAAGACTTTTAATTGATGGTATATAAAATTGATAAAGTTCTGGCGCAATAATATTAATTCCTCCCTTTATGGTTTCAAGTTTAGGCAAATTAATAGTTTTTAGAGATACTGTTGCCCCCAAACCGATATTTCCATCAACAGTCGTCAACACACTATAATCAAAACGCGTAGCATCTTCAGCAAACTTGACATCACCAGTCTCGCATGTAATCGTTGAATTCACGCCTGAATCTGCAGTCACCACGAGTAACGGCTCGCATTGCACACACTGCTGAGTCGAAGAATTACAGCCGAGTGTGCACGCCAGCCCTTCTCCCCATAAACCGTTCCCGCAAACATAGGCATGATTATTCACGCATTTTTTAGTTCCATTCTGACATTCGCCGCAATCCGTCGACGATTTGCACGAGTAATCATTGGCACAGTTTTGCCCAGTCAAAGGCCACTCGCCATTGGTGCATGTTTTGCTCTTGCCAACAGAACCGCTATTGGCACACTGTGTTGAATTTGGTGAACATTCTGCACATTGTCGCGTCAAAGAGCTACAGCCATTGGAGCAAGGATTTCCGTTCCCCCACACACCGCCGGAACAGGTATATGCCTTATTATTTTCGCATTTTTTGTCGTCATCCGTGCATTCGCCGCATTCTGTTGCGTTCTTGCAGCTTGCATTGCAGGAACCCCCCAGCCCCCAGGAATTGTTTGCGCATGTGTATTTAACGCCCGATTCACATTTGACGGAACCGTTGGTGCAGACGTCCGACGGCACACATGCCGTGGAACCAGCATTACATCCATTGACACAGAATTCTCCGGCAACCCACACACCTTCAGAACAAATATATTCTTTACTATCTTCACACTTTTTCGTGTTATTGCGGCATTGTCCGCAGACATTGCCTTTGCATGACACATCGCCAGCACAGACATTCCCGCCTTCCCAGTTTCCGTTCATGCAAATAGAAGGAACGCCAATTTTATCATCCCCATTTTCACATTTTTGAGCCCCATTCTTACACACACCGCACACGGTCTTGTCTGAATTGCATGAAACGCCATCACAATTCGCCTGAGTCTGTGTTATACCATCATAACATTCGGTGACTGTACCTACAGACTGATTGTTGTTCTCGCAACTCTTCCCAACGACACAATTGGCACAGGTGTATGCATCTACACATACAATACCTTTGCAGTTTGTGGGGTTGCTCCAGACGTGATTCACACAGGTTTTGAGGACACCTTCAACACAACTGGTGTCGCCATTTTGGCATTCATTGCAAGCACCGGTCTCTGCATTGCATCCGTATTTGCAATCCTGTTCTTCCCTCCACGCATTGGACTTGCAAACATAAAGCATGTCACCGATACATTGTTTTACCCCATCCATACACGAAACGGGTTCATCCGTACACAATGCCTTTCCGTCAACCGCAATAACGCAGTTCTGGTTGCTTGCGCATGGCAGAGATGCCCCCCATTCATTGTCATCAGTGCACTCGCGATAAGATTTGAGCGAGTCGCACTGCGATTGTCCAGATGTGCATTCTGCACATGATTTATCATCCTTGCATGCGCATGTTTTGGACTCCATCCACGACTCATTGACACAGATTTTTAACACACCATCCTTGCATTGCGTCTCGCCGGCAGCACATTCCGCGCATCCAGTATTGTCGAGCCTGCATGCGCCATTATCCGGACAGCTGCTTGTCACCCAGTGCCCATCCGCGCATGTTTTCAGGATGCTCTCAAAACATTCGACCTGTTCTTCTGTGCAATCGAGTTTTTCAGCACACGATTTTCTATCTTCGCTGCATTTTCCCGATTCACATGGAGTTTCATAAGGAAACCAGCTACCATTCCAGCACATCTTATAAGCACTAGTTTCGGGATTGCAGAGGATCTCACCATCAGCACAGGCTGCACATTCTTTGTCGTTCAAACAGCCTCTTCCCATACAGGAATCATCAGGAGCGCTCCACATGCCATTTTCGCATGTTTTTATGCCGCCCTCATCGCATTTTTTTGCGCCATTGTTACAATCGCCCCATGTCTCGCCGTCTTTACACGAATTGCCTTCTTCCGGATTCAGCCAGGCTCCATCAATACAGGTATAACGAATTCCATGCTGTGTCGCCGAATCCGTTTCACATTTCATTGTCTGTTCCTTGCACGGTTGCTCAAGCGAGCAACCGGCTGCGAGCAAACACAAACCAGCAATACAAAAACATAAATGGGATTTTTTCATATTCTTCTCCAGAGACCATCCATCCTAAAAAACACAAAATCTTATGTATTATACAGTCTATTTCATATTAAACAAACACTATCATTCCATTCTAATAGTGTTGTCGACACATTATTCATTAATTGAATCATTCAGTCACAGCACCTATAATTAAGATTGTGTGTTCTGGTGTTATGACTCTGCAAAAATTTCAGGAGAAATATAATGAAAAAACTGATTCAGCTATTAATATGCCTCTTCATTGCCTTTGCCCCCTGTTCTCTATTCAGGTGTTGCATCAGCTCAGGAAGCCAAAGATGCCAATGCAAATACCGATAACAAACAAACAGAAGAAATGTCAGTGATAAATATCCGTGCAACTCCTTGGGCTACAGTCACTGTCGATAAAGTACGAAGAGGGACAACACCGATAAGTGTCAAAGTTCCTGCTGGAAATCATAAAGTCGAAGTCACTTTTCCACCAAAATCCAAAACCGCAACACAAGTCGTAACGACCGAACCCGGGCAAAAGCTTAAACTCGTCTGTGACATGAATGCCGAAAGCGACAACTGCAAGCCCACCACAGAAGCCCCCGAAAAACTTGGTTCCAAATTAATAAAGAATTATAAGACAAATATAGCGCCCAGAGAGGCCCAAAAGACCAATGAGGCCAACGACGACGCCTCAACGAATGAAAACGCAAAAGCCAATAAAGCCCAAAAAACGAAATGGGCCAGACCTGGTGACGCCTCAATAGAACTGCCTTTCTAATCGAATCGGCGTAGCCGCTATCATCTCATTAGAGAAGGTCTGAGCAATTATTTTTGTGGGGCTTTGCCCCTGTTCTCAGTTCGCAATATGAAATCCGCTTCGTTTCCCGAGCCGCCTCACCTCCTTGTCACTTCGTGACGTTCCACCTCTCCATTATGGCGAGGAGGAATTTAAGGTAACATTTCATTTGCTCACTGGGCTCTGCAAAGCTAACCGTCCACCGGACGGTCAGCTTTTCGGCCCCCCACTTAAGGGCCAAGCCCTTAAGAATCCGTAATATTTTAAGGTTCTATAAGCATTTTGCCGTACCACACTTTTCTGCCTCGCCGGGGCCCCACCCTGCTCTCCTCAGATAGTGCCTTAAAATTAAGTTTTATTCAGAGATTCCTTAGCGCTTTTCATATCGGCCAAAAGCCGATAGAAATGTCCTTTGCTTTGCAAGCCCCAAAAAACATACCGGGCATATCGGCGCCGCCGATAGCCCGGCACAAGACGAGTTGTATGTCAGATTACGCACCTCCAGGTCGAATGCTGGATGGCAAGATTCTCGCCCCCGATGGGAGAATGATATGGATTCGCTTTGCTCATCCAAGGTGCGGAATGCCTGAACAGAAACAAAGCGAATTGAAAAACTATACTTAATAAATAGTTCAGACCTACCTTAGAATCTCAGATGAACATGAATACCAGGCATAACGTTATGGTATTTCATGTTAATATCGGTTTCCTCAAAATCGAAGAACTGAAGACCGAGATCATAATCGACATGTAATCCAATACCAAACACATGATTTGCATAATAAGTCATAGCAAAAGAAAACTTAGCTGCAAATGCTATTGGATCACCCTCATCCCCATTCGACTTACGAGGCATGATAATTGATTCTTTATATTCCTCCCCTTTCTCCTCTGAATACATCAAACCCAACCCCAAACCGAATTCGAGAAAAAAGCTGTCTGTAACCGGCAAAAACGCACGAAAGACTAAAAATGTCCCGCCAAGGAAACTGGGCTCATCCCCCCCCTCATCATAATCATAGTCATCATCACTATCAAACGTTGACCAGAACCCACCCATATCCTGTTCCAGATACAATCCAACATACGACCATCTGTAACCAATAGACAAATTACCGGAAATACCAGCTAAAATATGCTCTTCAACCATTCCGACCTTGCTGGAATAATCGTACTGTCCAAGACTCAAAGTGGAAGCACTCAATCCAAGCCGAATGTCTATCCCCGATTCAAAGTCATCAGCAAAAGCCTGTGTGGAAAATAACACGCAAACAAGCGCAAACAGCAAAGCAATGATTTTACGATTCATGAAAACTCCTGCAAGAATAATAAACTGCCCAAACACAGTCGCCAATAATGCACCCGAATATTACAAAACATAAGGCGCATATCCGAGACAGAAAAGCAAAATAAATGCCAATAACAAAATTAAGCCCCAGAGAGTTTCACAGGATGATCATGCAAGGGCTGGAACCAATCTCACCGTAATTGTTTGACAAACCGCTTAACCTCGCACGTGTGCTCTTTTATCTTTTCATCATAATTCACGGCGACGAGAAGCAGGTTTCCCTGATAATGTGGCAGGATTTTGAAATATTCTTTATTTTCGATCTGCAGCAAAGCTGCCCCCGTGGCATTATTGAGCTTGAGTTCGATGATCATCGCTGGAACGCTGGGAATATAGATTTCTTAATTGGCGAGTTTGCTGTAGTAGGCGGCAATCATGTTGCCAGCTATCGACTTGCCGAAGCGACAGTGCGTAGCGTCCTACGCAACATTCATAGAGGCATTTTGCATGAAATGTGAATAATAATTGTTTCTCTCATGCGTTCGGCATTTGGCCGTGTTATGAATATTATATTGGCTGCTTTTTTATAAAAATGTTTTGACTCTCCAGCTACAGGAACCTCTACAACGGC
Organism: Myxococcota bacterium; assembly: GCA_045599925.1. Classification (GTDB taxonomy): domain Bacteria; phylum Myxococcota_A; class Bradymonadia; order UBA4248; family UBA4248; genus UBA4248. The sequence continues at coordinate 8,233 of JAZRWV010000285.1, read as the reverse complement.
ATTTGCTCGAAGCGATGCTTCGAACAACCTGCAGGTTTGAATCATTATTTGAGGAGTTTTCATGAAAAAAGGTTACAGAATTGGCGAGTTCTCAAAACTGGCAAAGCTCACAGTGAAAACGTTGAGATATTACGACGAAGTCGGCTTGCTTAGCGCAGATTACGTCGATTCCGATACGGGATATCGATATTACCAAACTCATCAGCTCGTCGATGCCCAGAAAATCTCCGAACTTCGGCAGCTTGGCATTTCCATCGATGAAATCGTTCAGATTCGAAATGGTGCGGAATTAACGCAAATCCTGATGAAACGGAAAGCCAGTCTGCTACACGAACTTGAAGAAATGCAGCGAACCTGCGCCAAAATTGAGCATTTGCTCACACACCTCAAGGAGTCAAACATTATGAAATATCAAACAGTGACTAAAAAACTTCCATCATCAATCGTTTACAGCAGACGCGGAAAAGTCGATAATTTCAGCAAACTCCCGGAATTTGTTCTCGATACCGGAGCAAAATGTCAGGCAGCCAACCCCAACTTGAAATGTCCTGAACCCGGTTACTGTTTTACTCGTTATCTCGACGGTGAGTTCCGCGATCACAACATTTCACTGGAATATGTTGAAGCCGTCTGTGAAATGGGCAAAGATACCGATGATATTCACTTCACTAAACTCGCCGAAGTGCAGGCGATTTGCATATTACATGTCGGCCCCTGGGATAAACTCGGTGACGCCTATGCTTTTGCGATGAATTACATCGAAACCAATGGATATGAGCTCAGCGAACTTCCGCGAGAATGTTATATCGATGGTCCCTGGAATAAGAACAGTGTCGATGAATATCTGACAGAATTACAATTTCCGATTAAATAATTAGCAGCAGTACCCTGCGCCAAATAAACCAAAACCGGCGTATCGCATCGCGATAGCCGGTTTAAAGCGCGCCGTATTGCAGAGCAATAGGCGACGCCACATATCAATTGAATTTCATGACGTAAGACGACATTGAATTTTTGACAGAGATCGCGTAAAATATTCAGGCTTTTATTTTTTGTTATTATGGAGCTCTGAGTATGAATAGAAATTTTTGGATTCTGTTTGCATGTTTGATGATTGCCGGCTGCTCAATTGAAGATGGTATGGATTATGGAGATGCATGCGAAGGCTGGACTGCATTGATCAATCAGGCGGGAATTCAGTGCAGGGGGGATAAATGTTCGATGGATGACAAAACTGCTCTGCGAAATGGGTTTTGTCCGAAAGATTATGTTTGCACCTATGATGCGGATAAGAACAGGGTTTGCCGGACTTTATGTGATGAGACTTCTGTTCTTTGCAATGATAAATGCATTACAAAGGATGAATTTGAGCATTCGATGCAATATACTTTGATTGAAGGCGTGAATTATTGTGAAACAAAGGAAAATCCGCAGAAATGTCCGGCGAGTTGTGTGAATGGATGTGATGAAGCAGGAGATTGTATTCAATCGGAAGGCTGCGTGAATGGAAATGCAGAAGACGGATCGTGCAAATGCCAGGATGAATGCAGTGATTTGTGTGATGAAACAGGCAAGTGCATTTGTCAGGATGGCGAGTCAGTCTGCGTGGATGAAAATGAGATAAAGAAATGCCAGAATCATCGGTGGGTTAATGAAAAATGTCAGGACGGATGTGTAGATAATGCTTGTGTGCAGCATGTCTGTTCAAATGATGAACAACGCTGTAATCCTGATGATACAGACGAAAAAGAACTGCAGATCTGCAAGGATAATACCTGGGAAAAGAAAGAGGACTGCAAGAATAAATGTTTGAATGAAAAATGCCTGGATGCTTATGAAATCACAACATCAGCGGAAAGTGTGAGAATTTTCAGCGGTAAAACAGAAACGGTTGTTGTGAATTACTACGTGAACGGGGAAATGAGCACGGGGAATGTATTGAATGTTTTGTCGGCGGATTCCACGTGTGTTTCGGTCGAGAATTCGTTGACAGTGAATGGCGGAACTGCATTGACGCTGACTGCAGGATCCAAATCCTGTGAGACGAAGATTGAACTGCGGGATTCTTCAAAAAATGCAGCAACGGTGTCGATTTCAGTTCAAGTTTTTGGGACGGATGAAGATAATAATAAGAACCATATGCTTGATTTGTATGAAACTGCACCAAAACAGGGAGAGGATTGCAGAAAATACAGCGACTGTGATACGGAACAGGGCAAAGGGGATGGTTTCTGCGACAGTTTGATTGGGTACAAATGCTCGACAAAATGTACAAAAGATGAAGAATGCACAGGTGAAGGAAAATATAAAGATATTAAATATCAATATGTATGCAGAAGTGATGGTCGTTGTGCTCCAGATGCATTTATTACAGAATGGGATATTATTGAGTATACCAATTACATGCTTCATGAATATAGTCCCGGAAAGGCAAAATGCAACTATCAGGTTGATTGGGGGGATGGTACTGACATTCAACAGATAGATAAATGTGAGGATGGTAATACTCATCAGTATAAAGAACCCGGTACTTATATCATTGTGGTAAAAGGTGAAATCAATGAATTCAAATCAAACAGTAGATTGAGAAAAATTGTGACATTTGGTCCGGTCGGACTGGCCCCAAATGCGTTTTCCTATGGTCAGTTTATCGAGAATATCAAGCTGGAATTGCCGGAAGATGACATTCCCGATGCGACGAAATTAAACTCTCTTGATGCACTATTCATGAATCTGAATATCAATATGTCTCTGAATCACTGGGATGTGTCGCATGTGACGGATATGAGCAGTATGTTTGGCGGTGCAAGGGCTTTTAACGGGGATATCAGTGGCTGGGATGTATCGAAAGTGACGAATGTGGGCGGTATGTTTTCCGGTGCTGTTGCCTTTAATGGCGATATCAGCGGCTGGGATGTGTCGCATGTGACGAATATGGATGCTATGTTTTCCGGTGCAAGAGCCTTTAAGGGCGATATCAGTAAATGGGATGTGTCGAATGTGACGAATATGAGCCGTATGTTTCGGTCGGCGAGTGCCTTTAACGGCGATATCAGCGGCTGGGATGTATCGAATGTGACAAATATGAGCGGTATGTTTATGGAGGCAGATAGTTTTAATATCAACATTAGTGGTTGGAACGTTTCAAAAGTGAGTGATTTTTCTGACATGTTTCATGATGCAAATTCTTTTAATCAGGATCTTTCTGGTTGGAATGTGAGCTCAGTAGCCATACTTGGTAAGATGTTTGAAGAGTCTGGATATAGCGATGAGAATCTTTGCAAGATCGCTGAAAAATGGGCGCCCATATTTGGGAGTACGGCTCAAGCGCTTATAAGCAGATTTCTGGATACTGATATCGTAACCTGCAAATAATTTTTATCATGCACATCGCCGGGCGTATCGCGGCAACGATAGCCCGGCACGAAGCGCGTCGTAATGCCGCAGTGCGGCGTTAGACGCGCCCCAAAATAAAGCAAAACCGGCGTATTGGCGCAGCCAATAGCCCGTTTAAGAGCGCGTATGCCGTGAGGCATAGCGCGAAAAGCGAGATGTAGAGGCGCAAATTTTTGCGTCTCAAATCGAGCGATTAACCGCTGGAATTCCAAGCAATTTCGCACCTCCATCCGGCTTGGGGATTTTATTATTTTACAAAATTATTTCACAAACCTTTTGATTTCGCACGTATGTTCTTTCGTCTTTTCGTCGTAGTTCACGGCGACGAGAAACAGATTGCCTTGATAATAATGTATATCACGCAGACAGCATGCTCGTTGCATTGGGATTATTCCGAAATGAAACGCCAAAGAATCATACGAAGCATGAACATTCTATTTTTTCGTATTTTGAGCATTTCTCTGAGCTACATGCTCATCATATTGTTGTTTCCAATACTGAGCCTTTTCATTATCCACCGCAACACCATATGCCCCCGAAGCATACCATTGTGATAAAGCATTCATCGAAGGAATATCCCCTGCTTCCGCAGCAGCTGTTTCAAGCTCCAGCCCTCTTTTGGGATCATGTTTCCAGGCAGTTTTAGTATATAAATCATGGGTTATTTTCTTAAATTCAGCCAGTTCTGGGGTGTTATCCAAATCAATTACATTAGAAACCTGTTTAATATAATCTTCTTCTGGAAAATAGTAGTATGTTGCAAGTGCATTCATCGATTTAACATCCCCCAGAGCAACAGCCTTCTCGTAAAATTCAATTGTCTCCGGGTATTTTTCAGAATAAAGGCAAACATCGGCAGCCATTCGATAAGCAATTCCCAAACCGCCATCTCCGGCTTCTTTTAGGTATTTGATTGCCTGTTCTGCATCTGGAAGTCTGCCAGTTTTAGGATGATGAATAAGACCTAAAAGATATTTTGTCTCTGGAGCAGTTTGATCAGCCTTTTTGTAATATTCCACTGCTTTCTGAATATCTTTTTGGACACCAATACCATCTCGGTAGATGTGTCCCAAAGCCAAATTTGCATCCAACACTTCTGACGAGGCAGCCTCATATAACTCTCGCGCTTTAGCCAAATATTCGTCTACGCCAGTTCCCATATATAAATTAGCCAATTCATATTTAGCTTTATTGTTTCCCAAATTAGCCGCTAGTTGATATGCAGTCACAGCCTTTTCATATTCGCGATTTTTAACAAAATTTTTTGCATCGTTCAGAAGTTTATCAATTAATTGATCAGTTTTCTGGGGATCAAGCTTTGCTTCCTCAACTCTATTTTCACCAATTTGCTCATTCTCCCCCTTATTTACAGAATCGTTCTGGTCAATTTGATTATTTTGAGCGACACCATCAACTTTTTCGGCAGATTGTTTACTATTTGAATTGCCGCACGATAGAAAACTATAACAAGCCAAAAAGATAACACCAAATAATATTTTTTTAGAATACAGACTCATTTTTGCCTCTTTTGTTTTAATTTTTAAAGAACGACACCATCGCGTTACATCCCCCGGACCACTGCTGTCCCACAAAAATTTCGTAGAATAGCTGATTCGGATTTCTAAAAATGCTATAAGGAAGTCGACGAAAACACCATGTAGCAAGGAGATCCGAACCATGGCGCACTGTAACACAATTCTTCATTCTTTGTCGAAATTTTTACCGAGACATGTTTTTGACACTTTGGAGCGACAGTTTGACCAGAGTGACCGTCGTAGAAAATCAAGCCGTTATGACCAGTTTATTCCGCTGTTAACAGCTCAGATTCTAGGCTTAGACAGTCTTCGAGAGATTGAAGCGGCACTGAAATGCAAACAAAAAAAGCTGTATCATGTTGGGGTAAAAAAAGCGATTTCGCGTTCAGCACTTGCCAGAATGAATTGCGATCGAACCTCAGATTTCTTTAAAGCCATTTTCGAAAATTTGCTTAAACGTGTTCAGAAACATGCCCCAAAATTGCACTTTAACTTACCTGGAATCGATAAGTTGATCCTTTTGGATGCAACCACAATCGAGCTTTGCTTGAATGAATTTCCATGGGCAACATACAAAGAAACGAAAGGGGCAAACAAGCTTCATTTCGGACTCAATGACCCTGGGCATTTGCCTGAGTTTATGGTTGCAACAGATGGAAAAACTCATGAAGTGAGTATAGCTAAGGGCCTTAAATTCGCAAAAGGCAGCATGATCTGCATGGATCGTGGGTACAACGATTACAAATAGTGGGATGAACTCGGCTCTAATGGTATTTTCTTTGTTACACGGCTATAATCAAACGCAGTTTATGATGGCATTCGGCGAAAACCAGGCAGACGTTCTAAAAATGTGAACGATAATGAGATCATCATGCTTAATGGGTCTGAAAAACAATTTCGCCTAGTCCATTATACCGATCCTGAGACTCAGCATGAGTATCATTTCATTACAAATGCGAATAAATTGCCAGCACAAACTATAGCTAATATTTATAAGGAACGATGGCAAATTGAACTGTTTTTTAAATGGGTTAAACAAAACCTAAAAATTAAGACATTCCTTAGTACATCTACAAATGCGGTCATGACTCATGATTTGGGTTGCGCTCTGCGTATATCTAATAATATCTCTCATTAAATTCATTTCTAAGACTGAATATTCAATCAGAGAAATTCTTAATTGGATATATCTTAATTTATTCTCAAACGCAATTATGGAGGACTTTCTTGTTCCAAAAATGACTGAACCCATTAAAAATCAACAACTTGAGCTGTACTGAAAAGTTGTGGGACAGCAGTACCTGTTCTCCATATCTCTCGATATATTTCTTTGCAAGAATTTCGTAATTCATATCTTATTTTTCTTCAAATTATTATGAATTTAGATAATTTAAACTGTTGTTCTGTTTCAAAAGGCATAAGGCCAGTATTATTTATATGATTTCCGATATCTATTTCACAAATCTTTTGATTTCGCACGTATGTTCTTTCGTCTTTTCATCATAATCTACGGCGACGAATAACAAATCGCCCTGATAATGTGCAAGTGCTTTGAAATATTGTTTATTTTCAATCTGGTTTAATGCAGATTCTGTAGAACTGTTGCGTTTGAGTTCGACGATCATCGCCGGAATGTTGGGAATATATGGCAAAAAGACAATGTCGGCATAGCCCTTGCCCGCCGGAAGCTCGGATATCACGGTATAGCGCGTATTGGCATAAAAATAGGCAAATCGAATGACGCTCTGAAAACAGCCTTCGTTGTTTTATTGTAAATTCGACACAAGTTCTTCATGAGCGTCGTTAATCGCCTGGGCAACGGCTTTTTCCTCGCATTCAATCGTGAGATCCAATAATTTTTTGGAATGATTCACGATGGCGATGGCTTTGGCATAATCATCTTCATCACGAATTGACAAAATCCATTGTTGGCGAATTTCCGTATTCGGAATAAAGCATTGTTGTGTCTTTTGATCGTAACCCAGATATCCCAAATGAATTAAATACGTAAATACGTCGTCTTTATTGTGAAAATCAGTCATTGTATTGAGATAGCTGGCGATTTCAACATCAACTTTGCCACCGGCAATCATGGTCATGACATCATCTCGAATGCCTTTAAAATTCATTAATATATATTGCTTGAGTGCATCATAAGAGCCTGTTTGCGTCCAATAGCCACCATATTCGCGGTCGTTCATTGCCTGAACTACAGAATTAGGATTGTACACACGATGCTCACACATGCGATATCCATCGTACCAACGGCTACACTCTTCAAAATCCATATTGTGTGCTTCGCATAGAGATTTCACTTCTTCTTTAGTGAACCCAACGTACTCAGTCAGTTGTTTGGAGTTCACCATCGAATATTCGCGGAACAGATTAAGTTTTGATTGAATTTTATCGCGCACAACGGGCAAAATACCTGTCAAATAAACGAGTGCAAAAGCTGGAGCCAAATCGGCATTTTTAAACATGCCGTTCAAAAAGCGCAGATAGGTATTAAAAATCGATGCACTGACTTTTTCCCGCACCAAAACATCGTATTCGTCGAGAATTAAAACGAATTGTTCACCGGTTTTATTGAAAACCCGTTGAATGCACTTGTCTAAACCATCGGTATCTTTGATGCCACAATTGGGAAATTGCTCTTGAAGCTCTTCGCGTATATTAGTCGTAAACAGCGGCACAATGTCTTCGTCACCGCAGGAATTGGAATAAAACGCATTGACGTCGAATTTAATGACATTGAACTGATTGAGATAAGTCTCAAAATCGGGAGCCTGGGCAATCTTGAGTTTTTCAAAGATGGGGCGCGAATTGGCGAGTTTGCTGTAATAGGCAGCAATCATATTACCGGCCATCGATTTGCCGAAACGACGTGGTCGCGAAACGCAAACAAAGCGCTCTTCGGTGTTCAGCAACTGATTGAGTTCGTGAATAAGCATCGATTTATCGACATAGATTCTCGAACGAACCCCCATTCTCAAAGACGCTTCACTTGGATTGACATAGATTCCCATGGATATCCTCCGGCAAATTTGCGCTCGCTATGCAACAGCTACATAGCGAGATACGCGGCATCGGTGAGCATTTTACCATGAAATGTGGGCAATGGCGAGTGGATGGGGGAGGCGAGGAAATCGCGCGGCGTATCGGCGAAGCCGACAACCGCGCCCAAAAACAACAAAACCGGCGTATTGGCGTAGCCAATAGCCGGTTTAGGAGCGCGTATGCCGTAGGCATAGCGCGAAAAGCGAGATGTAGAGGCGCAAATTTTTGCGTCTCAAATCGAGCGA
>JAZRWV010000284.1:0-5650 GCA_045599925.1 Myxococcota bacterium | reverse complement strand
TCACTGACGTATATTGGAAATCCGGAATGTACGGCAGACAATGTGAGCGGGTGTGATCTTTCCAGCATCTCCTATCATAATTTTGGCATTTATTTTAAAACAAAAAATTGTCCGCTTGAAATCAATAAATGCATACAGGATAGTGAGCTGGAATATCATTGTGAGCGGGAGAAGAGCATTGTTAAGGAGTGTGCAGCGGGGCAGATTCCGTGTGACAAGCCGGATGGTGTAATATGTTTGGATCCGAAGGATATCACGACCTGTGGGGCGTATGATTGTGATGACGAAGAGCACAATTATGGGGGGCAGAACTGTCAGAAATCGAATACGGCGAGTATTTGTGAGCAGAACTCTGAAGGCAAGTATGTTTGTAAGAGCGTAGGCGGACTTTTGTTGTGTGATAGCGAGATTGATCCGAGTTCTGAGTATTATTGTGGCGCCAATGACTGCAATGAGGATAATTATGGTGGCGATGATTGTTCCCAGTATGATGATGACAGGATATGTTCAAAGGATGAGACAACGGACACGTATCGATGTTTGTGTAGACAAGGTTATATCATTTGTAATGGAAAATGCATTCGTCCCATGTCGGACGGCGAGTATTGTGGTGCCAGAGGCGAATGCAACAGCGATGAACCGAATGATGACAATTATCGCGGTGTTAACTGTACGGATGAAGGACGATGCAAAGAGGGCGAATGCAGATGCTATGATGACAAGCTCTGGTGTGTCGTTGAAGGTATGAATGACGATCAGCTGCATTGCTATTCGCCGGAAGAGAATGACACCTGCAATGCCAGAATGGCGGAAGACGGGATTCATTGCGAAGTATCACCCTGTGCGGAACGTTATGCGTGCACGGATATTTCGGCTACAGAGTATGTTTGTGAGCTTGAAACATGTGAAGGCGGTGAGCAGCGATGTGGTTCCGGGGAGGATAAGCAGTGTTATCCATGGACGGATCTTCACCATTGTGGTGCATGCAATGTGAACTGTGATGTGCATAATTTCCAAAATGTTGTGCCAAAGTCCTGTGTGAAAAATGGTGATAACTATGCGTGCACTTATGAGTGTGTAGACGGAATGGTCAACTGTGGTTCTGAAACAGCTCCAGAATGTTATGATTTAAATACGACGTCAAAACATTGTGGTTCATGCGGCAATGCCTGTTCAGGCAGTGGGTATTGTGAAGGAGGTTCCTGTCATGACTCCGAATGCAAGGAAACGGAATGCATGAAAAGGGAAAGCGATGGTCATGTTCAGTGTGTGAATGAAGATGATAAATGTGGGAAGGATTGTGCAATATGTACAAACAAACACGATAATGGCTACTGTCTGAATGGGGTTTGTTATATCAGTTCATGTTTGGAGAATGAGCATCCAATATACAATGAGAGCGGTAAGATAACGGCGTGTGAGAAAAATTCGAGTACGCGGTGTGCTCCATCCAGTATTAAAATGGGAGAGCCCATTGTTGATTGCAGTCAGAAGCTGAAAGACAATGTTGCGGAAACGGGATGTACGTCGGCGGGAAGCTGTTATGTTACGAAATGTTCACCGAATTATCACATATCATTGGATTTGCAGAGCTGCACTGCGAATACAAAAGAGAAATGTGGTGCGGTTGATAGTACGGAGACAACGAACTGCACAACAGCAATTCAGAATTCAAAACAAACGCAATGCAATGGCGGTGTGTGTGTCGTAACTGAGTGTTCAGCGGGGTATCACATCAATAGCGGCAAGACCGGATGTGTGGCAAATACGGATACGGCCTGTGGAGCCGCGAACAGCACATCGACGACAAACTGTACGACTTTAGCCAATGTTGCGAGTGGATATGGAAAATGCACGGTATCGACGGGCGTTTGCAATGTTACGAAGTGCAATTCCGGTTATCACATCAAGTCTGGTTCGACGGCGTGTGAGTCGAATTCGGATACGGCCTGTGGAGCTGTGAACAGCACGTCGACGACAAACTGCACGACTTTAGCCAATGCTGCGAGTGGTTATGGAAAATGCACGGTGTCGACTGGTGTTTGCAGTGTGACGAAGTGCAATTCCGGTTATCATCTGAATAGTGGCAAGACCGGATGTGTTGCGAATACGAATACAAGCTGTGGTGCGGTTGACAGCAGTACAGTAAAAGACTGTACGGCGATATCAAATGTTGCTTCTGGTGGTGGTGCTTGTTCTGGAGGTGCATGTACGGTAACTAAATGTGTATCGGGTTATCATCTGAATAGTGGCAAGACTGGGTGTGCAGCGAATTCAAACACGAGTTGTGCTGGAGTCAGCAGCAATTCTCCGAAGAATTGTACAACAATATCGAATGTTGCCTCTGGTGGTGGCACTTGTTCAAATGGTGCGTGTACGGTTTCTAAATGTGTATCGGGTTATCACATCAATAATGGGAAGACCGCATGTGTTGTGAATTCGAACACATCATGTGCAACGCCGACCTCATCTTCTGCAAAAGATTGCACAGCCAATTCGTATGAAAAAGTATGTAATAATGCTGGAAAATGTGCATGTTCTGCCAATGGAAGTACCGTATTGAATTACAATAAAAATGCATGTGTTACCAAATGGTGTGCAGGTATTCCTGGAGTTAAGAAAGGAGAAAAGCAAACTGTAAATCAATGGTCAGGAGCCAGTAACAGTGAAGAGGGATGCAAACCGACGGAATGTGTGAGTGGTTATAAGTTGGATAATGTTAATTCAGCTTATGTATGTCGACCGCTCACTTCGAAATTTGATTGTACGACGCTTGGGTATAAAAATAGTTCGAATGCGAGTGGTTTTTGTTTGGGATGTTCGGGAAATTGGTCTGGCTGTAATAACAGTCAGTGTGCGAGTACCCATAAATATTATGGGACTGCGTGTTTGCCGGTGGAAGCGTGCTGTGGCAATAAATCAGCGAGTGTTCTAAGTGCAGAAGGGCTTCAGTGCACGAACTGTTTAGCGTTAGGGTATAGCAAGTGTGATACGACAACGGGAACTTGCAAGAATTGAACAGAGTTTGGAGAGATAATTTTGGGTGCTGACAATTAATAATGAGCAAAGTCCGGTGTGTATGCCTGCGAAAGCAGGCAAAGCACCGGCGGCATTGCGTATGGGCCGATTATTTTTTTGAATATCGGCTTTTTTTTATTTTCGGCCCATAGCAATGCGGTGCGAGCCGCAGGGCCGGGAGGCACAAGGCGGGCGGATAATTGAAAAAATCTCTAAAATGCACATGAATTCAATGAAATTGTGATATAATCAAAGAGTTGTTTTTGTTGGAACGATTAGATATCATCATGAGGTCCCAAATGAGAATAAAAACGTTGTTGATACTGGCAACCACAGGCTTGTTGCTTGGCTGTTCACTGGAAGAAGTGCAGTCGGGGGGAAATGTATGTCCGCCGCTAGATGCTGATAATTATGAAGCACTGTTTTTGAGTTATATTGGCTCGCCAGAGTGTCGTGCAGATAATCAGGGAGCGTGTGATGTTTCAGAAATGGCCAATAAGAACATTGGGCTTTACTTTGAGACAAGAAACTGTCCGCCTGAATATAAAAACTGTGTACAGGACGATACAGGGAATGGTTATCACTGCGAAAAAGATAAGACAACAGTTGTTGTCACGGAATGTGCAGAGGGCCAAAAGCTGTGTACGGATGAAGAAGGTAAGAATTTTTGTCTGGATCCTGCATTCATCAAAACATGTGGGTCTTACGACTGCGATGACAAAGCGAATGATTATGGTGGTCAGAACTGTCAGTCGTTGGATACAGCGAGTATCTGTGAGCAAAATTCAGAGGGCAGGTATGTTTGCAGGAGTGTGAACGGTCTTCTTCTTTGTGATAACAACATTGATCCGGCATCTGATTATTATTGTGGAGCAAACGACTGCACCAAAGAGAATTATGGTGGTGATGACTGCACGAAGTATAGAGATGACCGGATTTGTGTTAAGGATGAGATAAGCGAGATATACGGCTGTCAGTGTCGTGCGGGTTATATTATGTGCGATGGCAGATGCATTCGTCCGAATTCCGATGGTGAATTTTGTGGTGCCAGTGGTGAATGCAATAGTGATGATCCTGATGATGCAAATTATAGAGGTGTTAATTGTACCGAAGAAGGAAAATGTTCAGATGGCAAATGTAAATGTTATGATGACAAGCTATGGTGTATTGTCGAAGGGATGAATGACGAACAGCCACGTTGTTATTCGCCATCGAAAGAGGCAACGTGCAATGCAGTTCTTTCGGAGGATGGTATTCATTGTAAAATATCACCATGTGAAGCACATTATGCATGTAAGGATATATCAGCGACAGAGTTTTCCTGTCTTCTGGATTCCTGCGAAGAAGGTGAGCAGCTTTGTTCGTCTGGGAATTCTAAAGAGTGTTTTTCCCTGACAGATCCCAATCATTGTGGCAATTGCAGTAAAGATTGTGAGGTGAATAATTATATCAATATAGGAAATACAGAATGTGTGGAAGATGGTGGTGAATATTTCTGTGCCTACACTTGTACAGAAGGATTGACTAATTGTGGTTCTGATTTATCACCGGAATGTTTTGATTTGCAGTCATCATCCATGCATTGTGGGTCTTGTGAAACTAAATGTGAAGGCAGTAGTTATTGTGAAGGTGGCAGTTGTCATGAGACGTCGTGTTTGGAAAATCAATGCACGACCAAAGATGCCAATGGTCAGACCATTTGTGTCAACATCGATGTTCAGTGTGGCAAGGACTGTTTGGTATGCACCAGTGAGCATAAGAATGGGCATTGTCAGGATGGTACATGCATTATCAGTTCGTGTATAGAAAATGAGCATCCGATTTATAACGAACGTGGTCAGATAACGTCATGTGAGAAGAATTCGAAGACGAGATGTGCAGCCTCCGATATCAATATGAATGAGGCAATCGTCAACTGCGATGAAAAGTTGAAGGGTAATGTCACAGAGACGGAATGTACCACGTCCGGTATGTGTAAAGTTAAGACATGTAATGAAAATTATCATCTTTCATCGGATGGTCAGTCCTGTGTTGCGAATACTCAAGAAAAATGTGGTGCTCGCAATAGTTCAACGACGACGAACTGTACAGGGATTGCGAATTCAAGTAAAACACAATGTATAGCTGGAGTGTGTGCTGTTACGGAGTGTGCTGCGGGCTATCATTTGAATAGCGGCAAAACAGGATGTGATGCGAATTCGAATACGAGCTGTGCGGGTGTGAGCAGCAATTCGCCGACGAACTGCACGACGATTGCACATATTGCGTCAGGAGCGGGAACTTGTTCCAACGGAGCCTGTACAGTTTCATCATGCGCTTCAGGTTATCATCTGAACAGCGGCAAAACGGGATGTGTGGCTAATTCGAGTACAAGTTGTGCAGGTGTGAGCAGCAATTCGCCGCAGAACTACACGACGATAGCGAACATTGCATCAGGTGCGGGGACATGTTCTAATGGAGCTTGTACTGTTTCATCATGCGCTTCAGGTTATCATCTGAACAGCGGCAAGACTGGATGTGATGCGAATTCGAATACGAGCTGTGCGGGTGTGAGCAGCAATTCGCCGACGAACTGCACGACGATTGCACATATTGCGTCAGGAGCGGGAACTTGTTCCAACGGAGCCTGTAC
>JAZRWV010000283.1:0-3354 GCA_045599925.1 Myxococcota bacterium | reverse complement strand
ACAATAATCACAGTAGTGAAGACGGCCTGGGATACACCTGCATGCCCCCGGCAGGTCTCTTTCTAACCGGCTGCTTCTCAGGCGGTCTTTTTATTATACACTTCAAACCCTCGCCTTGTTCCTTTAATCGATTACAGCATTCGATGTAATCTTTGGAATTAAAATCCAGCTTCTCACAGCACTTTTTCAGCTCTTTTCCATTCTTTCCATCGCAAACTCGCTTGTCACAAACCACCCCTTCACCACGTTTTTCAAGAAGTTTGCAACACTCCTGATGCTCATTCGAATCAGCCAGTGATTCACAGTGGGTTTTAATATCCTGAGCACTCATACCTTCAAACGGATCGGCTGCAAAATCCCCCATGACCTGAGGTTCGACAATTTGAGGTTCTTCGCATTTCAATGCCGTATTCGATTCCAAATAAGTGCAGCATGCCATGCGTGCCGTGACGTCATCAAGCTCATCACAACACGATTTGAGGTCATCATTCTTCTTATCCGGACAGAGCGCCTGAATCATATCATCCGGTTCTTCTGAAGCTTTTGGGGCCTGTGCTGCTTGATTTTGAACATCAGTCGAATCGTCTCCAGGACATTTTACGGATTTTTCCAACTGAATGAGCAGTTCGCAACACGTCTTCATATCCTCCTCAGACAGACCTTGACAGCATTGAACAAGCTTCTCTTCCGGCTCGTTCATGCATTGACATGACTTCGGCACAGACTTGCCCGTTTCTTCCACGGTGATAACCTGTGTGTTGCAAGCTGTTAAAAACAAAGCAGCGGCAGCGGCATGCATCACCTTTGCACCAACACGACTCAGCGAGTTCAATAATGTACGATTTTCCGTCACAAATAGTGATTTTATTCGTATTTTTCGTAATTTCAGCAGGACAAGATCCCCAGCAAGCAGCTGAACAGACTTACCGGCCTCGAGCTGTCTCACACGTCCCGCGCGCTCCAGCGTAATCGAATTTCTTTGACAACTCAAAAATAGAACATCATCTCGTACTTCAATTTTTGCGATGGAATCCTCGTCCTTCCATGTCGTGCCCATTTCGGACAAACCAAGGCCGGGCGCATTAGATTGAATGGAAACACTATAATCAGAAATCTGGTCTATATCTGACACGAGTTCGAGCAAATAACTTTTCATAATCACTCCACGAGAGTAACGCAAATCCTGAAATTTGCAGAGATTTCAAGAAAGATATCGATTATATTCTTTTTTTTATATATGCACTCGTTAGTAGCATCACATGCTCCCTCTTATAGACCTAATTTCTTCCAACATATGAGTGGAATATGTTACCTGTGAGCAGGTAACATAGAAATGATTATGACGTATAACCACTCTTACAACTCCCATACTGACAATAGTGATAAATATAGGGAGTACGGGGATCATCCATTGCTTTACAATTTTTAGAGCAACCGCCACAATTTGAATAATCACTATATGGGTACACCGTCTGACCATTACAGGTTATGGTGGAATTACTCGACGGAGAAAAATTAACACAAGAACCGTTTGAACATTTCTTTTGGCTGCCGCACAGCGTACCGCATTTACCGCATTGTGCGGAATCATAGTATGGGTGAATCGAGAGTCCATCGCACACCAGGACGGATGAATCATCCATTACATAAGGCTGACAGACACCGGCAGAACACTGATATCCTTTCTGACACACATTTTTACATCCACCGCAATTTGCAGAATCGTTGTAGGGAGACACTTCTTTATTATTGCAGGTAATCATCGTTGTACTCGTCGCTGTTTTACATGTACCGGCGTCACAATATTTCCCACTTCCGCAAACTTTACCGCATGAGCCACAGTTATTGGGATCTCTGTACGGATAAACCTCCTTGCCATCGCAAATCGTCATCATTGAACTCGTCGGTGCATCGGACGTGCATACCCCCTTATAACAATATCGACCAGATCCGCATTCGTTGCCACAACCACTGCAATTCGATGAATCTAAATCGAGACGAACCAATTGGCCATCGCAATACGTGTGACTTTCATACGTTACGATATTGTTTTGGCATATACCGTTATAACAATATCTGCCTTTTCCGCAATTGTTTCCACAGCCACTGCAATTTGATGAATCCATATCTAAATATACTTTTTGACCATCACAAACCGATGTTCGATAGGTTGTTATTTCATTTGAACAAACAGCATTATAGCAATATTTCCCTATGCCACAGTTCATGCCGCAGCGCGAACAGTTCTCGGAATCATAATAAGGTTCAATTGTTTTGCCATCGCAGATCAACGTGGATGATTGTGATATCGTGTATGCGGTACATGTGCCAGCAGAGCACATCTGACCTTGTTCACAGGAATAACCGCATCTACCGCAATTCGCGGAATCGGAATATGGCTTAACCGTATTACCGTTGCACACCAATGTTGCGGTATCATTTAATGAATAGGATTTGCATGACCCATTCAAACATTGATAGCCCTCAAGACAGTTATTTCCGCATCCACCGCAGTTGGCTGTGTCATTATCGGTATTGACGAGTATATCATTGCAATACATATCGCCCTTGCCATTGGCACATGTGCCGTTGGTGCAGATTTTTCCGTTTTCGCAGCGATGGTCGCATGCACCGCAATGTGAAACGTTGGTTAATGTATCGATTTGGGTACCATTGCAGTATGTTTGTCCGGCACCTGCAACACATGCATTATTCTTACAAATCAAACCGTTTGCACATTTGTTGCCGCAACCGCTGCAATTATCAATTGTACCGATTTGAGTGATATTTCCGCCGCAATATGCGTCGCCATTTCCCGTCACACACTCGCCTGCAATGCAGGTTTTGCCATCGGGACAACGGTTATTGCATCTGCCGCAGGCATCGAGGGATGTCGCAATATCGTATTCAGGTCCAAGACAATTGACGATGCCGAGACATTTGCCATTGGTGCAGTTCAGTCCGGTTTCACAGTAGTTACCATGTGAACCGCAATTCGAGTTGTTGTCTGCTTCGCATGTATTTGTGCCTCCACTGGAATAGAGATGGAAACCGGGTTTACACGACGTGACCTGGCATTTACCGGATGAAGAACAGTAACCGGACTTCCAATAGGATGACGAAGTGCAATCGACGCCACGGCAATGCTTTTCGTCATCCATCCTGCAGGTTTCTGTATTTGCGTCAAAATATCGACCGGTTTCACATTTGCAGTATCCTGCGGTTCCTGTAAAATATTCTGCGTAGTTGCAGGAACATGTATTGGTTGAGGAATTGTATATTTCTTTGATTGAATCGCAGTATTTTTTACGTTCACATCTGTTGTTGGCATAAACGTAGCTGGGCGCACAATCA
>JAZRWV010000282.1:0-12811 GCA_045599925.1 Myxococcota bacterium | reverse complement strand
ACGCCATCATGCTTTCGAACACATAGATGAGAGTCCCATTGTCTGTGATTTCAGCCGAACCATCAAATTCCGCCGTAAATCTGGCGAGATCGCTTTCACATTTTTCGCGACTCTGACCGGAAATCATCATCCAGTCTTCGACAGTAATGACGCCATTTTTAGCGCGAATGAGCTGTGCACATTTCGTACGGGCTTCGAGTGGATCGACGACCTCTTCTTCAGGTCCGAACACGAAATTGTAAACTCGCGTATAGAGGGGATCTTTTCGATACTGGTTGCTGGAGGTTGAACTGCTGGTACCCCAGAAAAAGTACCACATCCATCCCAGATTGATGTTGCTTCGACTTCCTTCCCTATTCGAACACAGCAATACAAGCAGCAAAAGCACAAAAATAACAAAATAGACGACGAGAACGAGCATGATGATGACTTTGAACAGTCCCTTCACGACTTTCATGATGGCTTTTTTATTGCGCTGCCACCAGGAACGCTGATCTCGCAGAATACAACCGCCGGCAAACGAATACTGAAGTT
Organism: Myxococcota bacterium; assembly: GCA_045599925.1. Lineage (GTDB taxonomy): Bacteria > Myxococcota_A > Bradymonadia > UBA4248 > UBA4248 > UBA4248. The sequence continues at coordinate 12,277 of JAZRWV010000282.1, read as the reverse complement.
CGCCCTTTTCGCTGACGCGCATGGTTCCTTCATGCGTCTGAATCAGCGAATCGAGTCCGGCTTTCGCCTCATCAGCGCCAAGTCCTGTCGCGGACATGACATCACCGACTGTCACGTTGCTGCCGAGTTTAAGCACCGCTTTTCTTACGCGCTCAACCTTTTCACTATCATTGATGATTTCTGCCATTTGTATTTTTACCCTGAATTGATTTTTCGTACAACTCAGCAGAGGCTTTACGCCAGACTCTTCAGTTTGCAATATGAAATGCGTCTTGCTGCTGTTCACGGCTTCAAATTAAGCCAAAATGAGCACAAAAATCTTTTTTTATCAGAATGATTCGATATTCACACGCATTTTCGACATCAAACCAGTGATTATTGTTACATATTAACCGGAATGCCAGCGTGCCGTTGGCGCGCTGGCGAAAAAAAGAATAGAACACCAGATCACGCTTCGAACGACCAAGCGTTCATGCGACCGGAAAAACAAAAAAAGGCATTCACAAAGTGAATGCCTTTTGAAGTGGAGCTTATCGGGATCGAACCGGTGACCTCATGACTGCCAGTCATGCGCTCTCCCAGCTGAGCTAAAGCCCCAGGACATGGAGCTTATCGGGATCGAACCGGTGACCTCATGACTGCCAGTCATGCGCTCTCCCAGCTGAGCTAAAGCCCCATGGAGTTAGCGACTATTCGTCGCAACGGCGGCCGCTTATATACAAACAAGTTCATTCGTGCAAGTCATTTTTTTATTTTTTTTAGTCCCCCATCCCCGAAGTGCCCGCACGCTGTTGGCGCGCTGGCGAAAATAAAGAATAAAACACCATAGCGCGCTTCGAACGAAAAAGCGTTCATGCGCGTTCCTAACTTAACATAAGTCGAATCATCACATTCCCATATCATTTTTTCAGATTTCTGATGATTTCACTGGACTTGCTTGGATTAAACCCTATATCCATCCAAAAGTCAGAAGGCTCATTTTATTCGCTGACTTATTTAACCTCATCTGAACTGCTCATGAAACTTCGTTTCTACTTCGATTATTCCGATTACCGTTCCTACCTGATGATGCATACGCTTCAGTCTGTGCAGGATCTGCCCGGACAATTTCAATGGATTGCATTGGATGCATATTCATTGCGCGCGCTGACGGGATACAGTTCCCATGCGGATTGCTCTATGGAACACGATTACCGCAGGCAGGAAGCCATCCGATTCTGTCAGCGCGAAGGTCTGGAATTTGTCTGGCAAAATGATCGCTTTCATAACGGTTCTGCACTCCATGTCGGCATCTGGCTTATGATTCACCAGAATGCCCTGTTCGAGCAATTTTCCCAAAAAGTCCTCGAAATCTTGTGGGGGCTTGGCAATACTGTCGATTCCAATGCACTCAAAACCATTCTCTCCATGCTGGATGTCAATTTTGATGACCTCATGAAGTCGTCATCCGAACGAGAAAGCTTTCAGATTCAGGATAATTGTCTTCAGCAGGCCATGGCGGATGGCGTTTTTGATGTTCCTGCGGTTGTCATTGGGGATCAGGTTGTCTGTCATTTCGATCAGGCGGCTGAAATCCGCCGTCTCATGATGATCGAATTTTTCAGGGAAATGTCATTTGATGCTGTTTGCAGCGAACTCGCCAATCTGATGCTATCCATGCCGCACGATGTCTGTCGACATAAATTTGATCTCATCGTGAGAAAGAACGGCACTCAACAACAGACTATGCCCGCACTGGACCAGGGGTTCATTACAATTCAGCATTCATTGAGTGCGCCTTATGCCGTGTGGCATGTGCCCAAACTTCCGCTTCTCAATGAACTGCCATGTCATATTTGCACGCCACAAAACGACATTCAGCATCTCATCCATCAGGCAGCAGATCATGCCATCAACCTCTGCCCATGCGCTGAATTTGAGTGGACGGATAACGAACAGATAACAACAAACGCCAATTGTGCAGATTTCATGCTCTTCGTTGGCGTCCGTTATCAGCACGAAAAAGCGACACTCTGCATTCATCCCCAAAATGGGAAACTCCAGACCAAACTGCTTTTGCGCCAGGATTTTCACACAGAAGTCTTTCATGGATGGAAAATTGCGATTTTCTCACCCAAAGCTTCCCGAGACATCAATATGGCCCGATTGGCTGCACACAACGGCTGCCACCTGCTCATCACGAATGGAACACCATCGCCGCTGCCCGAAGCATTCGGTTTTCTGGCATCTTCATGGGTTATCAGCATTCTCGACAACAAAATACTCGTGACAGACTCAGAATCACAACACACTGAATTCAAGCCGGAAGGTTCGTATTCACTCAGCACCACATTCAAACATTCCAAAGCAAACAGCTGGAATTCGCCGACTCCCCGCACGCTTCTACTTTGCGAAAAATCACTGACATTTGGCGAACTTTCGGCCAAAGCAGACATTGAACTCGCCAGTTTAGGCATGAATCTTTTTGTCAAGACAGCCCAACAGGCGAGCGAACTCAGTCCGACCCGGGTTTTCGAAAAATTCCGGATCCAGAGCGATATGATTCTATTATTGCCGTTCAACAATGAGCAAATCTTCGTTCCGGAGCTCATTTCACACAGGCTTGTCGAGACTCTAAACCAGGCTCCGAAAGAAGCTTATCCCATTTTTGTCAACTACTGGTCTGATCTCGAATTTGAGATGCTTGACGATATGCGTCCGGCTTTAGCGGCCCTCGTCATGCAATTCAAAATCCCCCTCATTCTGGTGGTTGGCAATCAGGTCACAGAGATCTGGCTTTCGACGCCGCAGGGAACGGCCTGGCGAGTTGAAAAAGACGACGATTGCTACACAATTGATGTCGATGAACTCGTCCAGACAGGCCAGTGCTTCGAAATGCTGTTAAAGACACTCGGCATTTCCGAGGCTGAGTTTATCAACCGGCTCCAGCAAATCGAAACCATAGCTAAAAAGCAGTCGTAAAGCCGCCCGACTCTCAGCGCGACTCGCCGTGCGCACCAAAAGAGGTAACGGGCGTATCGCAGATAGCCCGTTACGCCGGGCGTATCGCAGATAGCCCGGCCACAAAAAAACAACCCGGCCACAAAAGTAAAGCCGTGTCACGACGCGGTTCTCATGGTCACGACACGGCTCTTAGCGCGACGCGCGAGTCAGAGTGACCCGCACGTGTCCATACTCATCTTACTTGCAGTCAGTGCTGTCAGCATTGCATGTGCTGTCGCACAGATAGCTGGCCGAATAGTCTACGATGTAAACAAGTTTACCTTCCAAATCGCTGCAAGTGCTGACATAGGTTGCGTAAGTTCCTTCCTCATAGACATCGCATTCTCTTATCTGATCACCTTCTTTGCTGCAGGAATCCATGCAATAGATGTACTCATCGTCACAAACCGCGACTGAACTGGAACCATACTTACCCTGACAATAAACATCGCCGGTCTGGCCATTTTCGAGTACTTCATCGGGGCAAAGATAATAATCGGATGTCAGAGTACTGAAATCGCAATAATCCAGGCCGGAATGCTGACCGATGTAATCGTTTGTTCCGCAGCCAAGAATTTCATATTCATTGCAGGGAACGCATAGCGCGACAGGATAGGAGGGATCTTCTGATTTGCAATAATCACCAGCTGTTGTGCCGCTCTGAAGTTTGACATCACTACAATCATAGATGGTATCGTCCAAATCCATATAGCCATTGCTGTCACATGAAGAGCCATCGGCGACACATGCGGCATTGCAATATTTCTCGGATTCATACGTATAGGCATAAACGGTATCGCTGACCTTACTGCAGACGTATGTGCTTTCAATGCTCACGCTGCTGTAATCATCATATGAGCACTCAACCATTTTGTTGCCGACATCAGCTGCGCTGCAAAGGACCATGCAATCGGGAACGCCATTGGCCCCTGCCACGCAGGTATAATCCGAACCATACTCATATGAGCAGGACGTTGCCATCCACACGATTCCCCAGAAACACGTCATCAACACATCGCCATTGCAATAGTCGACATCAGCTTCAGAACACTCCGTTCCATCTTTTGGATCGAGAACACGGCACTCGCCAGCGACACAATCGGCACTGCAATCCGTGCTGGAAACCTCGACATAATATTTATTGTCATCACCTTTGACACAGGCACTGCTCAGAGAAACTTCGTTGCCATAGTAATCGTCGATGTCACAGGATTTTTTGGGTTCTGATGCGGCAGAACAGGTCTCACGGCAATTAGCGACACCACCGACGACACTGCAAGCCATGCCGTCTTCTGAGCAATCATATGAATCTTCATAAACGCCCATACCAAGAATCGACAAATCCATGCATTCATAGAGGACATTGCCATCACATTTGGTTTCATAATCGCAGCCAGTCTGTTCGCCACCGCCTTCACAGGCTGAATAATCGGCATTACAGGCATCGCAAAGCCAACCATCGCCATACAGCAGCATATCCATGGCTGTATAAGAGCCTTCGGTGTTCTTCGCACAAACGTAGTAGCTTTCGTAGATGCCAAGTTCATCGTCTTCTTTGCAATAAGTGATTTCCTGGTTCTCAGCTTTGCACTGATCGGCCGGACCATTGCACCAGGCAGAGACATAAACCTCGCCTTCGTATTCTTCGGAAACCATTGCGCATCCACCGTCGTTGGCGCAGTCCGTGTAAACGACAGTGCCCTCAGAAGAACAAAATACGCTGCTCGAACCATTGCAGAATTCGCTAAAAGTATAGGGATCACATGGATCGCCATCTTTAGCGGTTTTCATATCGTCTGTCACGCAAACGCCCTTATCACATGTTCCTTTTGTACATGTTACACCAATACAGGGATCGGTGTATGCCGACGGATTGCATTTGCCATTTGAACAGCCATTTTCGCATGCGACTGAATCATTGACCCATGTTCCGCCAACGCAATTCTGGACGAAACTGCCAGCACACTGTGTCTGACCAGCACTGCAGGAATTCTGAGACCCGCCGGCATTACAAATGCCTTTTTCCTGGTTGCAGCCATTGGGACAAACCTGAGTCTGATACCACTCACCACCGCTCACGCAGAAGTATGCGATATTATTTTCGCATTTACTTGTTCCAACAACACAGACAGGCTCTTTCGCGGATGCGCAGACATTGCCATTACAGCCATTGAGACAATAATTGCCAATAACCCACTGACCATCGCTGCATACCCATTCCACATTGCTATCGCATTTAACCTGGCCATCCAGACATCCGACGATGACAGGATTTGTTTTGCAAAGGCCCGTGACTTCATCACAACCGCCAGAAGCACTGCAGTCTACCGCCGAAACACTTCCATCCGCCGAACACTGAAGTGACAGATTTCCCATGCACTGATTCTTACAAGTTGCCGGTTCCTCATTTGATTCATTATCATCACAAGCTGAAAAGCCCATACACAGTGCGGCAATCACGCAAAGTTTAACGAGTTTGCTATCCATTCAAATTCTCCAACAAAATTAACATTTTCAATTCCGAAGAATGACATCGGAAGATGGCCTTGTTCGTGAAGGCTGTTTACCCACACATACACACACTCTCTAATACCAGATTATCTTTAGACCGCAAAATATTTTTATTCTCAAATTGTTAATAAAATTCATAAGACTGTATCACAATGCTATCTATATGCAATTTATATGTATCTAGTTTTATTATTTTTGAATTTTATTCATCAGAACGACAACTGTTCAAAGGGAACAGGTTGTCAATTTGGGGCCCGCTATTCTGACGAATACGCGGTCCATGCCGGGCTATTTTGACGAATACGCCCGGCAAACACACAAAAAAGCATCACGCCTTCGGCTTCAGCAAACCTTAATGGTTCAATGGCGAATCAGAATTTCCTATTGGCAATATCCGACAAACGAAGAAAAATCCGCACCAGTCATTTTAAGTCTGCATTCTGTTGAACATTGTTCCTTGTTCAAACTGCCATCGGGTGCACAAGTTAAAAGTTCTTCGTCATTGCTACAAAACGAGTCCGTGTGATAGCCAGTAAAAGCCATATATTGGCCACTATCAGCCTTGTCACAAACCAAAATATCCATTTTGTTATTATCACAAGACAATTTGTATCCAACCGGATTGCCAACCTGTTTTTCTTCACATGATTTTGCGCATGCTGCATAATTTAGATTAGACAAAGTCTGACAAGACATATCGCCATTTGAAATTTCAGAACAAGTCAATGGATTGTTAAGGGAACTCAAATGAACCGCGACATATTTTAGGCCATTGCATTCGATCAGTCTGTCCCCATCGCAGGTTTTATATCCGGCATTTTCGCAGGGGTCTCCAAGTTTGCTGTTGTTTGCTGTACCTTTTTTGCAGACATTTCCGGTGTCATTCGGATCACACGAAAGACAGGGTTCCATCGCCACTTGATTAGAAGAATCGCAAGAATACACATAATCGCGTCCATTTTGGACAAAGCACAGGGATTCAACCGCATTCTCCACCATATGAAGGACGCCATTTACATCGCTCTGACAAACGAAAAATGTGTACATTCCATTATCGCATGGAGGTTCTCTTCGAACGATTTCACCTTCCGAATCACAATATTCACTCGATTCGGCCTGAGTAAAAACGCACATCTGTCCGGAAGAAAATTCAGCACATTCGAGTCTGCCGTTGCAATTGAGAGCGACTGTCATGTCATTTTGGCAGGTGTAATAGACGCCGTCACGGCAAATTTCCTGAAAAGTCTCTTTGCTGCAAGGCAACCCCAGCTGTTCCGGGACTATTGGTGCAGCACAGGATTTGTCATTTTCACAACCAGCGGAACATTCCTTTGCAATAGTCCATTTTCCATTTTTGCAAGTCCATTGCTTGTCGGAATCGCACTTTTGGTCGCCGTCTTTGCATTCGTTACAGGCTTTATTGACACAGCCAAACTGGCATTCCTCCACTTTTGACCATGTCTGGGAAACACATTTTTCCAGCACGGAGTTGTTACACTGCATTTCATCTTCGGTACAAACCGAACAATGATCGCCAAAACACCCCAGTGCACAATGACTTTCTTCTCTCCAGGCACCATTGGTACAAATATATACAGTATCCGACTCGCATTTATGTTCATCATTAATACATTCGCCACACCCATTGACTTTGCAGGAGAACTCGCAGGATAAATCTTTTTCTTCTTTTCCATCGACACATGATGTGATGATGCATTTTCCGTTGTCATCATTAGAATAAAAAACATCATTAAATTTACATTCAACCTCTTCTTTTTCCTTACATTCTTCCCCTGTTTTCTGCCAATAATCATCGAGACAGGTAAACTCCTCGCATCGGCCATCGGTCCATTTTATATTTTGCTTTGAATTTTTACTGGTACAGCTGGTCACGCAGATATCGTCACTGCATTTCATATTGGAAACAGGGCATCTTTTATCCTCAATAGCATAAAAGTATTCATCGACACTGCGATCCAATTCATCGACAGGAACAATGCTATCAGACATCATCACGCCAATCATGTTGGGACAAACTTCACGCCCATCAGGTGTTTCAAGAGAACATCCAGACAGAAACCCGACCAATATAGCAAACAGCATAACTTTTTTCATATTTCCCTTACTCCAAAACGACCTCTAAACAACCCGAAAAACCAATGCAACGTCATTCAATGTACTTCATGGGATAGCATCTCAATTTCATCAAGCCATTTTCATAATTCATGGGATTGGCAGCCAAAAGCATCCAATCCCATGAAGATTCAGCCATTATTTGCAGGCTGTATTAGTGGCATTACAACCATTGGCACATTCTTCATAATTCTGAATCATGTTGACGAGCATACCATTTTCGAGGCGTGTGCACACATAAGTCACAGCTTCTTCATAATATTCATCACACTCTTTGAGGACTTCGCCTTCTTTGATGCAGAGATCATAGCAATCTGCATAATTAGCATCATTGACCACACAGATCTGGCTGTCACTTTCGCAATCAAGAGCATTGACGACACTGTCATAACCGCAATAAAGGGCAAAACCATTCACGCATTTTTCGGTATAGGTGTCATCGCATGGAGTGTACTCCTCATCCATATTTCGTTCACAATCGGAGGCATCATCAGAGCAGACATCGGCACATTCATAAAGGGTTTCACCCATTCCCCAAACGAGACCGAGTTCCGGATCTTCGATACATTTTGTCTCGACGACTTCATAAGCATAATCGCCCTCGACACAGCGTTTGGATGTAGCATCTTTTTCAGTGCATCTTTCGACACAACCGGCAATGTTATTGTCTGTATCAACCGTACAGAAATAATTTTCGCCCAGTGCAGAACAATCCTCGCCATAAATATAGCCATCATCACCCGGATCGTAGCAATTCAGGGCAATGCTGTTATCATTTTTGCAGGATGCATTATATGTTTCGTCACAAACGCCGCCTTCTGAATCATCGAGAAGAACGCAAAGATTATCAGTTGCAGAGCATTCATGTTCACACATCACAGACTGTGCTTCGTCCACGACATAGGCATATTTGTTTTCCCCAATCTTTGTGCAAACTCTTGCTTCGGAAACAGGAACCATGAAGAAAATGTAGTTATAATCCTGACAAACGTGAATGACATTGCCGACTTCAGCTTCTGTGCAGGGTTCATAGCAACCGGCATTACCGGCGTCATCCACCATGCAGGTTTCTGTTTCGCCACAAACATCACCCGTCCAGAACGAACCGTAATCCTTGTCCTGATAGCAATAAATTGAATAGCTTCCATCATCGGAACAAGCCTGAGGTTCTGAACCACTACAGAATTCATTTTCTTTTTCCAGCTTGCAACCGGTATTATCATCATTACAGCCTGTGTAGCAGTAATCAATGACATCACTGAATTCGTAATTGACGCCATTAATCGATTCGCAAACCGTTTTGGAAGGAACATAGCATTCATAATCTTCGTCATAAATGCATTCATTTTTGACGTCACCAGCTTCTTCACACGTGGCAACGCAATCGCCGTAGCCGTTAAGTTTGGAGCTAATCTGACATGAACTTCCGCCAGAACAATAAGCAGCCACAATGGATCCTTCACGGCAGAAGCCGAGCATCGAGCCTACGCACTGGTCTTTATATTCATCAGGATTGCAAACACCGCCAATATTTTCGATAACCATATCCACGCATTTCTGGGCTGTAGCATCACATGAGGCTGCACATGTTACATCGTATGAATTACCGCTTAGGCAGGAAACAGAAAGAGATACGCCGTCTTTGCATGAATATTCGCACTTATCGGAAGCACAAACATTTCCATTACAGCCATACTGGCAATTACTGGAAACCCATTTACCACTGCTATCACAAACAGACGCAACAGCTCCATTTTCATCTGTTTCGCACTTTAATGTGCCGAGCTGGCATTTATCACAGTCAGCTTTTTCGGCATCCGTGCAATTTGCACCAGTTGCACAATCACAAAGTGTTGGTTGCGAGCATGCAGCTTTTTCGGCATCCGTGCAGTTCAAACCGGTTACACAATCACAAGCTGAAAGCTCTACGCATTTGGCCTTTTGAGCTTCTGTGCAGTTCAAACCGGTTGTGCAGTCACACAACGGAATTGATTCTCCTGTTGGTGAGCAGCTGGCTTTTCCGAGCACTGCATTTCCATCCGCATCCAAAGAAGATTCGACATGGCAATACAAACCTGGATCGCATTCCGTCACAATCAGTGTACCTGCGTCACAAACCATCATATGGGTTCTATCAAGGCATTCTGCATTATAGCTTTCATCGCATTCAAGCTCATTATAGCGACCTTCATCGCATGCAGTTGCAGCAAGAGCAATACCGGAAACAAGACACGCAAGAACGAAACTCTTTTTCATCAAAACACTCCATTGGAATAAGGGAAATTGAGCAATTTTATTCAGCTAAAATGCAGCTGGCGCCACTGGTTTCATTCCGTTTGCAAATATGTCCATTCCCGCATGCAACGACAATCAGACTGCCCAGGTTGCATTTCATATAATGAGTTCCATCAAGGCATTCAGCCTGATATGTTGTTTCATCACACTCCAGGTCATTGTATTCACCTTCTTCACATGCATTCAAAAATAATGCAACAACAGCAAACAGACAAACCATCAAAAAACTTCGTTTCATCATAATTCTCCCAAAACAGACGTTTCCTACGTCTTTAGCCCATAACCTCAAAGGTTTTCCAACCTAAAAAAACGAAAACCCTGTTTAATGCTAACAGATTGCATTCTTTGAATCAATTATTGTTACTGAACAAACACGTCATGCGGTTACAGCTAAGTCGGAGCTTTGCCCCGGAGACTCAGTGAACAATATGAAATGAACTTCGTTTCCCGAGCCGCCTCACCTCCTTGTCACTTCGTGACGTTCCTCCTCTCCATTATGGCGAGGAGGAATTTAAGGTAACATTTCATTTGCTCACTGAGCTCTGCAAAGCTAACCGTCCACCGGACGGTCAGCTTTTCGGCCCCCCATTCCGGTAAAAACCTAGGTTATGCCTGCATTTATGCTGAGTATTGTTTTTTCCCTGGCTGAGATGTAGTAACCGCCAAACATACAGATATGAAAAGAAAGTAACCAGTCAATAAAACTATGATATACCAAAGAGGAAGTCGCCATTCCGTCCAAAGCCCAGGAGTACTAGAAATGACAGAAAACGAAAAAAACGAACTCATCGAAAAAATCAACACATTCTGGACAACCCCACGTCCCAAATCAGGGGATGGTGAAGAAAAGCAAAAGCTCGTTCCCATTCACGACTTTGACAACATGACATTTACCGATCAGGAACACGTCGATGCTGTCAGAAAGTACTACGAAGAACATAAATAAAAAGGCCAGATTCCTTCAGAATCTGGCCTTTTTTATCCTGAAATATTCAAGCGTCTATTGAAGTACAGTTATCAGCAATAGTTTGGATTTGAGCATGGATGACCACAATCCTGGACTTTATAGAAGCCCTGAAATTCATTATCATACCGGCAGGCATACAGTGCCCCATTATAGCAATATGCTCTATTAACTTGGCATTTAAAGCAGCTGCCATTAATACAGGACGCGTCAATCGTCCCGATTTCGGAAATATAGCCATGACACGCCTGTAGTGTTACTTTCCCATTTGCACAAATCAAAATATTACTACTATTCGTTACCTCTTCACACTTGTTCAACGGTCCGTTGGGCTCACATTCATTGCAGTTCACGTTATCCGAATTGCAGGAATAACCATTGGGACAGGAGCTGGACGTGTACTTACCGTTTGAACAGACTTTCTGCGTTTTTCCGCCATAACTGCAGACTTTGTTGCCATCTATACATTCACCACAGCTTGTTGAAGACCCGCACGAATAATTGGATGCGCATGCACTGCCTGCCCCCCAATCCCCACTGGAACATGTATAAATCTTACCAGTTGTGCCGGAATTCTCGCATTTTGTTTTGCCATTAATGCATTCACCACACTGATTTCCCTGGCAGGAATTATTGCCACTACATGTACTTGCTACCCCCCATTTACCACCTGAGCACGTCGAAGTTGCGCCTGTGGTACCAGAATTCGTGCACTTAACACTGCCATTTGTACAATCGCCACAAGTCGTTGAAGATGAACATGATGCATTGGATGTGCATGTAACCCCTGCACCCCAGGCCCCATTGGAACATGTTGCCAAAGCCCCGACATTTCCGGAATCTGTACATTTCTTACTTCCATTTGTACAAACTCCGCATTCAGATCCGGACACATTGCATGAGACATTGCCATTACATGTCGAAGTTTTTGTCCAGTCACCATTCTGGCACTGATACATACTTCCGACATTGCTGCTGTTCATGCATGTTGTGCTGTAATTGACACAATTACCACACTCAGTTCCTGCGGCATTGCATGAATTGCCGCCACTACAGGTTGATGAATTCACCCAACCGCCATTGCGACATTCCTGCATCTTACCGGTATTGCCATCATTGACACAACGTTTTGCACCATTCACACACACACCACATTCAGTTCCTGACGAATTGCAGGAATTGTTGCCTGAACACGTTGTCGTCGTTGGAGCCCCCTTGGTACAGACAGTCTTCTTACCCGTTGTACCGGAATTTGAACATGTCGTACCATTAACACAACTGCCGCATCCCGTTCCAGAAGCATTGCAGGAATAATTGTTGGAACAAGTCGATGTCGAGGAAGTCCCATCCGTACATACGGTTTTCATGCCCGTCGTTCCGTTATTCGAGCAA
>JAZRWV010000281.1:0-3724 GCA_045599925.1 Myxococcota bacterium | reverse complement strand
CTTAACTCAAGATCGTACTAATAAATCAAAGTATCAGTTTAGTAGTACTAAATTTTATCCGGATATTATGAATAAGAGTGGTACATATTCTTCTACCGAATCTGCCAATGGACCTACGTATAAATATGGTAATTTTACTTCTGAACTTCATACCTATTTCCAGTACAAAGGTGGTGAAAAATTAAACTTCCATGGTGATGATGATGTTTGGGCATATATCAACCATCATCTTTTTATGGATCTCGGTGGTATGCAGGGTGGTACTGATGGCAGTGCAAGTCTGAGCAATAATAATTGCACTCTTGATGGTGAAACCTTCTCGGATTTAAAATGTGATACTAACTATGACATTTACGAAGATGGTATCTACGAACTCCATTTCTTCCAGGCTGAACGTTGCGATACAGGGTCTGAATATACGCTGACCTTGGATGGATTTGTGAAGACTGGTCCGGCGACGTGTAATACGGTTTGTGGTGATGGTGTGATCGCTGGCGATGAACAGTGTGAGAAGACGGATGCTTTCGGAAATCCAAGTGCCAGCGGCACATTCCAAAACGGCTGTAACTCAACAACATGCAAGAACTCTTCGTGTGGTAATGAAACTCTCAATACATGGGAACAGTGCGATTATGTGAATAATGTTGCTAGGTATCAGGATGCGTCATATGGTTCGGGTAGCTTTAAATGCAATCGCAATACCTGCCGTGTTCAGTATTGTGGTGATGGTATTGTCGACACGGACCTCGGTGAAGAGTGTGATGCAGGTGACAATAACGGCTCTGCTCAATGTTCTGCTGATTGCAAACTCCCGACATGCGGTAACGGCGTTATCGAGGGTAATGAAGAATGCGATAATGGAGCCAATAACTCAGATAATGCTTATGGTGTGGATGGTTGTACAAAGGAATGCATGCTTGCACCTCGATGTGGCGATGGCATTGTCGATTCTGCTTTTGGTGAAGTCTGTGATAATGGCAGATCCAACAAAGACAATGCTTATGGTGTGAATAGCTGTACGACATCGTGTAAAACCGGCGGCGTCTGCGGTGATGGCATTAAAAATGGTCATGAAGCCTGTGATAACGGTTCAAGCAATTCAGATACCGCTTATGGTGATAATTCCTGCACAACCGAGTGTGTAAGAGGGCGTTACTGCGGTGATGGAATTGTTGACTCTGATAAAGGCGAAGTCTGTGATAAAGGCAGAGGCAACAGCATTGATGCCTATGGTGCAAACAGCTGCACCACGTCTTGTCAACGCGGCGGTTATTGTGGTGACGGCATTAAAAATGGTCGCGAAAAATGCGACGATGGGACTGCAAACAATAATGGTCAATATGGCGGATGCAATTCCGATTGCTCGTTGGCACCACATTGTGGTGATGGTATCGTGAATGGCAATGAAGAATGCGATTTGGGTGCTAGAAACAGCGATGACAGTACCTATAATGGCTGTTCAACCGAATGTAAGATCATCAACTATTGTGGTGATGGTATTAAAAACGGCTCTGAGCAGTGTGATTTGGGTAAAGATAATAATACCGGTGCTTATGGCGGTTGTAATCCCAATTGTACGTTGGCTCCACGATGTGGTGATGGTGTTATAAATAATGGTGAAGAATGTGACTATGGTTCTAATAATAGTGATGGGGTTTATGGTGGATGCTCATTAACATGCAAATTAAATCCTTATTGCGGTGATGGCATCAAAAATGGCAGTGAGCAGTGTGATAAGGGTACAGAAAACAATGTCGGCGGCTATAACGGCTGTAATGCCAACTGTACATTCGCACCACGTTGTGGTGATGGTGTCATCGATGTCATTGATTCTATTTCTAATAAGACTGAAGAATGTGACTTCGGCGAATCCAAAAATGATGGCGAATATGGTGGATGTAATTCCGACTGTACTCTTGCTCCATACTGCGGCGATGGTGTTCGCAATGGCGGTGAAGACTGCGACTATAAGGATCCGAATGCGTATATGTGTTCGAACCAGTGCAGAAACATCGTGACGTAAGAAAAATGCCGGGCGTATTGGCCTTTGGCCAATAGCCCGGCAGGCGAGCCGTAGTGACGCCGCTGCGTCACAAGGCGAGCGCCGGCAAAAAAACACACAAAGCCCCGAACTTTTTTCGGGGCTTTTTTTTTGACCAGTACATGAACGTCACAGTGCGATGTGTTTTGAGGAAATGGCGGATAAAAATGGATTCTGTCACGTACAGAATGTGATGGGTGGTTGATCTTTGTTGTGAATTAAGCGATAATTCAATGGGTTTTTTTCTTTAACTCTGTGGAGTGTATGCATGAGTTCCATTAAATCACTGGCCTATGCGGTTTTCTTTATTTTTCTTTGTATTGCACCGATTTTTTCGTTCGCACAGGACGGAACGGTCGGGCGCTTGATCGATGTGCCAAACGTTGAACATGACAATGGCAAGCTTAGCATGACGAAATCCATTCGCGATGCTTTGAGCAACGCCGGTCACATCATCTTTACTGAAGAAGAGATGCGTGCAGCTGCAACATCGAATGGTTTCCCTGAAAAATATTGGGATTCAGAAAAAAATATTGCCAAATTGAACGAAAAGGTTCGCCACGATGCACTCGTTCATATGGCATATGAAAAAGGAAAAAGGAAATCCTCAATCATCATCAAGGTTTACAACGCCTATACAGGCGAAATGATGGCTGAACTTGAACGCAGCCTTAAGAAAAAAGGCAAGCTGACAAAAGATGATACCAAGGCAATTGTTCGCGGTGTCAATCAGGTGACCGCAAATATTGAACCCATCGAATATAAGGATGAAGTCACCATTACGATTATTTCAACGCCTTCCGGCGCAACGGTTTTGCGCGATGGCGTCAATCTGGGGACAACCCCGTTTGAAACGACGTTGCCCGCTGTCAGTGGCGCCAGCGAACAATGGGTTATTTCCTACCCCGATCGCGAACCGGTCACACAGCTCATTTCTCTAGAAAAATCCGATAATTACGACGTCAATATCCCTATTCCTCTTGAATCGGCAAATCGAATTGGCAAGGTCAAAGGAAGCACTGGACGTCCTGTCTTTCTCATCGGATTCAATGCAAGCCCCACAATCCGAAAACTGAATTCTGATGCCGAATATGGCGATCCCACTCATTACAAGACCGGTGTCTTTGGAATGTACTCCTTTGACATTGATTTCTTCCCCTTTGGCCTCGCTTCGACGAATCAGTACCTCGCTGGTCTCGGTGTTTCGACGAGTATCGGTTTCGGTTTCCTCGATACAAATCTGGCCAGCGCAGACGATGCATCTCATGCCTGCACGCGCAATGGAAACTCCATTTCCTGCACGACCAAGTACATTCGCTTCAATTTTGACATCGTCTATCGTCTCCTTCTCCAGAAGAAAGACGGAAAACTCAATCCCGACGGCCTCGCCCTTGATTTTATCGCCGGATTTAACCTCGCACGATTTAACATCGACTCCAATCCCACTTATGTCGGTCATGACTACAATGGTATTAAATTGGGCGTCCGTTTCTCAACACCCGTTGGCATTAAAAAGCTGCGCTACAGTCTTAACCTCAATTTTGATATCAACGCCGGTCAGGGCAATCTCGAAAAACTCTCCAAATGGGGAAGCATCATCGAAAGCAGCTGGGGCCTTAACCTCAATACTTTCTTCTCGTATGACATTTGGAAAGGCATTTTTGCTCGAAGTCGGAGGCCAAG
>JAZRWV010000280.1:0-1876 GCA_045599925.1 Myxococcota bacterium | reverse complement strand
GCGTCGGAAAATAACGAGCAATCGCCAGACAGAAATTACACCGCGTCGGAAAATAACGAGCAATCGCTTGGTAGAAATTATACTGCGTCGGAAAATAACGAGCAATCGCCAGACAGAAATTACTCGATATTGAGGGGGAATGAGAAGTCTTTGTTATTGGATATTCCTCAGGGGGATGAGAATGTCCGTCCGAATAACATCAACTCTGTTCAGAAAAATAACATCCTCAATGCCGCCATCGCCTCTCTGCCCTCTCAGTACAGCAATGGTCACCGAATTCCTCGGTATTATCTTGAGCGGCTTAAACTGACGCTTCAAGTTATTTATTCGAGACCAGGCATTGTTCGCAAAGAACTGGCTGTTGTGCTTCAGGTTTCAGAACGAACGGTTTCCAATCTCTGCAGCTTCCTGCTCAAACATCATCACATCGTGATCAGGGATCATCGCGATGGCCGCTGGTATCCGCCTCTTCCTTAGCTATTTTGGGGAGGCTTCGTCTATTTGCTGGCGCAAATACGCCTTCGCCGCTTCGCTATGCCTGCGGGCATACGCTCAGCAAATATCATCAAACTAGTCGCGAAACAGGCACGCAGGCTTCGCACTAAAAAATGATTGCGTGGCGTATGAAATAGCCACGCACGTCCACCGTATTGTTGCAAACAATAGGTGGGCGTCATCCGAAAAAAATCCAAACCAGAATGATAGGTTTTATCTGGAACAGGGTATTTGATTCAAATTCCCGAATCCCCAAAACTCGTTTAGATTCGAGAAGTTTTATCACAAATAGAAATTATGTTTAATATTATATACTGTACAATAAATTATATCGTAGCACCGGTTGTCTGAATTTCTTTGTCTGGAATCAGTTTAAGAACTGCTCTTTCTAGGTATCCTGCTGCAGGGAGCAATATGAGCGTGCTTAATATATTAAAACATGTATGAATCAGCGCAATTCCAACCGCAGAAGCAGGTGTATCAAAGATTTGCGGATTAATAAACATACGAATGATGAGAAATAGAGCAAGACCAATAACTGCACCGACGACATTGAATAAGAGGTGAATCATGGAAGCGCGTCGGGCATTTGTTTTGGTGCCGATGGAAGAGAGAATCGCGGTGACGCAGGTGCCGATATTTTGCCCTAAAATAATAGGAATTGCAGTGCTGTAAGGAATAACGCCAGTCAGTGCAAGGGCTTGCAGAATGCCGAGTGATGCAGAACTGGATTGAATAATAGCGGTGAGAATGCAGCCGGCAAGCAGGCCGAGGACTGGATTTTCAAAGAAGATAAACAATTGCTGGAATGTGTCCATTTCGGCGAATCCGGCGACGGCGTTTGTCATCTGCATCATTCCGTACATGAGAACGGTAAAGCCGAGGAGCACGGACCCCAGCGATTTTCGACGCTTTGAAAACATATAACAGATGATGCCGATCAAGCCGAGCAGTGGTGCGAAAGTCGAAGGTTTAAGGCATTGCATCCAAAAAGTGGTTCCGGTGATGCCGATGGTACTCAGTAGCCATGCGGTCATTGTCGTACCGATGTTTGCGCCCATAATGACGTGCGTTGCCTGTCTCAGGCGCATCAAACCTGCATTGACGAAGCCAACGACCATGACGGTCACAGCCGAGGAACTCTGTATCAATGCAGTGACGGCAAGTCCTGTAAAAAGACCGGCAAATCGGCCGGTGGTCATCCGAGCAAGTATGGATTGCAGTTTTCCGGCTGCGGAAGCTTCCAGGCCGTTTCCCATGACGCTCATGCCGAACAGAAAAAGTGTAAGTCCGCCAATGAGCTCAAAAATATTAAATATATCCATTGATGATCTCCATGATAAGTCTCTCGATGAGACGAAAAAAACTTATCAGGTGACCA
>JAZRWV010000279.1:0-6217 GCA_045599925.1 Myxococcota bacterium | reverse complement strand
AAAAGCAATATTTGCATTTTCTCCCAACAATGATTCCTCTTTGACCAAAATAGCCAGTGATGGGGTGAATACTTCAAACTTTCAGGTGACTCTTGAGGCCAATCCTAATGCAGCTCTCGGATTTCCAGTTGCCAATCCTTTTGCTGGAACGGTCGTTTATCCGGTGGTTGGTGTGACTTATCGAATTGTGGAGAGTGATAATAATGGTTTTTCCCTTCAAAGATGTTACACTGTAAATATAGCAGAGCCTGGTGTGGCGAATGATGATGTCGAAGGCTGTCAGATTATCATCAGAAATCTTCAGTCTTTTGAACTCTTCCCCATCATAAAGGATTCTGAAGTCGACGGCGCAAACATCACCTCATTTATTGCTTCTACAAATGGTGATGGAATTTTCCTCGAAAATGATAACCACTTTATGAGCGATGCGTTAAATGCTTCATGTGTGACAAAACTTGTCGGTTTTGTCTACCGCATTCAGAGCTCAGGAATGAGAAAGGTCGGTAATGTTCCGGCTGGTTCACAGGGATATGATGACCAGGGACGTCCTCTTTCAACAATACAGGGATCGGTTTTGTTGACAACGAATAATTCATTCCTCAATAACACCAAAAGACTTGATGGAACGGCAGATTGTAGCAATTAGCTTCTTTCATCCATAAATAATGAGAGTTGTCTTATGAATAATATGCACATGGTTTCAAATCGTAAGGGGGTCGCTCTTATCGTCGTCATCCTTATTATCCTTGCTATTACAGCCATCGCATTGGTCGCTCTGAAAACTTCTCAATACGACGATCGTATGTCACAGGCTTTTATTTATAACCGTCAGGCTCAAAATGCCGCTCATGCTGCTGCAATTGGCGTTGAAGTCGCCATTTCTGATGACCCAAATAAGTTTTTAACAGAGTGTGTTGATGATGGAACTGGCACCGAGCATAAGGTTGAAATTCCCCATACTGAGATTGAGCCTTTTTCTGGACTTGCAACCACACCTCCTGATACTTCCAATAGGGATCGTTTACAAGGTGATTTGGCCAGATTTGTCGGTCAAATGGGCGTCGTTAATGACATTTCTCTGAGCAGTAGTCCTGTCGCCGGGTTCTCAAATGGTAACGCTTTTTGTAAATATGTGGCAACCGCTGAAAGCCAGGCTCTCGTTGGTCCTGCTCTCATCGTTCATACAACTGAAGGCGATGCTCCAACTAAATTCTATGTTTTGTCTGAATTAAATGCAGCATTGAGCGGTTTTAAACGCGAAATCGGTGCAATGAATGTTGAACCGCTGACATGCAATTTGCAATAGCTTTATGAATCCTAAAAGATGCTGGTTACTGCTCTGCTGGGGTATCAGTATAAGTCGCTGGCGTGTTGGTAAAGTCTAGGAATTTTGCGTGTAGGGGGCAGGGTGGTCGGGGGCTATTTGGGATTGACTTTTTCAGAACAATTTTCATCATATTTTCATAGTTTTATTATAGTCCTTGTTACTACTGAAATCTTTGCAATACGCTCTCGCGGCAGAGGACGTTCGATTATTTATAATATAACCAGCTTTTTTAGCTTTTGTCTGACTTATCCGGATGGTCAATGAATGCTCGGGGATGCGCATTGTCATAGACTTTGACAAGTCTGTCGTAGTTGTTGTGTGTATAGCGAGCCGTAGTTGATAGCCGAACATGTCCCAGCATGTCCTGAATTGCCCTCATATCGGCACCTGCTTCAAGCAGATGGGTGGCAAATGCATGGCGTAGTCCGTGTGGAGATACATCGGCACTTAGCCCCTTTTCGAGCTCTTCTTCGTGCAAAAGACGGCGAATGCTTCGTGCCGTGATTCTTCCACCTTTGGAGTTGAGCAGAAGTGCCTGATCATCCTGAACGCCGTCTTTTGAAACAAGCATAGGCCTTGATTCAATGAGATAGCGTCCAATGAGATCGATGGCAGTCGTGGTTACGGGGATTTCTCGCTCTTTTTGGCCTTTTCCGAGAACTCGAATCCAGCCTTCGACAAAGTCGATGTCATCGAGGTCGACACTGACTAATTCACTGACTCGTAAACCACTCGAATACATGAGTTCAAATGCCGTGAGATCGCGTATGGTAAGTGCATCTGCATTGCCGGGAAGGGTAAGCAATACATTGATTTGATCGACTGAATAGGTCGGTCTCATTTGTTTGGGAATTTTGGGATTTTGTAGATTTTCAAAAGGACTTTTATCAATATCTTCCTGGCGAATGAGGAAATGAATGAACGTTCTGACAGCCGAAATTTTGCGTGCTCTGGAGGCTGGTTTTTGATCATAAAGAGCCTCTGCCTGCCAGCTCCTGAGCCGTTGACGATTGAGCTCTTCAACCGTGATGTCTGGCGCATTTTGGGATTCAAAATACTCGACAAGCTGTCTCAAATCGAGTGCATATGCGTCGAGCGTACATGGCGAATAGCCTTTCAGTTTAAGGGAATTCAGAAACCGGTCTATTTGTTGCGAAAGAATGAGTGGCATGGAAATTACTTTGAATGGTATTGGTTGTTAAGATATGGCTTTTTTAGATGATACGGTGTGAAAACCGCTTTTGATGTGATGCATAATCACTTACAATTGACAATCGTTTTGTGGTTTGCAATGGCGTAACTTTCAGCCGTGTTAAACCTCATTCCGCATGAATAAAGGAAAATAAATCGATATGTCAGAAAACAAAAAGACCGTATTTTTAACCGGTGCAACGGGAACAATGGGTAAAGCCGGACTTCTCGAACTCGTCAATCGTCTTGATCATTTCAATGTCGTCGTTCTCGCCAGACCTTCTCAGATTAATCATGAAAAGTTGGCCCCCTATGAAGGAAAGATTCGTGTCGTATGGGGGGATTTGACGAAATATGAAGATGTTCTCGATGGTGTAACAGGGGCGGATTTTGTCCTTCATGTCGGCGGAATGGTTTCGCCGGCTGCTGATTATAAGCCCAAATCTACGCGCAGGGTAAATCTGACAGCAGCAGAAAATATCATTAAAGCTGTACTCGCGCAGCCTGAAGATAAACAGCCAAAAGTCGTTTATATTGGTTCGGTCGCTCAATTAGGGGCTCGCAATGAACCCATTCACTGGGGCAGAACCGGTGATCCCATTCAAATCAGTGTGTATGACCATTATGCTATTTCAAAATCCATTGCTGAACGCATGTTTGTTGAATCTGGTATAAAACATTGGGTTTCTTTGCGTCAGTCCGGTATTTTGTATCCGGCTATTCTCAAAAATTATGATCCCATTATGTTCCACGTTCCCATTCGTGGCGTTCTTGAATGGGCTACCGTCGAAGATAGCGGTCGCGTCCTCGCTAATGTTTGTGAAGACGATGTGCCGGAAGAATTCTGGAATCGATTTTATAATATCGGTTCCGGAAAAGAATACAGACTTTCCAATTACGAGTTTGAATGCCTGCTGCTCGAAGCCATTTCTTGCCCAAGACCCGAAAAAATCTTTGATTCCAACTGGTTTGTCCTCCGGAATTTCCACGGTCACTGGTATCAGGATTCTGATGAACTCGAAAAATATCTCCATTTCAGAGCGAATACTCCCATCAAGGAATATTTCGCGGAAATGGGTAAATCCGTGCCCTGGTACTATCATCTTTCGAAAATCGTTCCGCCTTTCATTCTCAAAAAAGCAATGAAACCTATGGCTTTCAAGAAAGATTTGGGAACTCAGGACTGGATTCTTTCCAAAGATGAAAGACGCATCAGTGCTTATTACGGTTCATACGAAAAATACAAAGCCATTCCCTCGTGGAAGGATTTCGATCTTTCTCGTCCATCCGATGACAGCAGTTTCAGACTTAATCATGGTTTTGATGAGACAAAACCTGTTTCAGAACTCGCTCTTGATGATATGAAACAGGCCGCAGAATTTCGTGGCGGCAAATGTTTGTCCGAATCAATGGAAAAAGGGGATATGAGGACAAAACTCAAATGGCAGTGCCAGTTTGGTCATGAATTTGAGGCTTCCCCCAACCTCATTCTCTTTGGTGGTCATTGGTGTCCTGAATGTCTTCCCATGCCATGGAATTACGATGAAATTGCCAAGGGAAATCCATTCTTTGCTCAGGTCTGGAATCCTGCGCATGATCCGGATGAACACAACGTTTATGATGAACACATCTTCGATGGCTGGGAGGATTGACGCGTGACGCAGTCTGAACTTCGCGAAATGCTGGAAAAATTGGTTGCAGGTGGCGTTTCTGTAGATGAGGCGCTGCTTGCAATCAGGAAAGAACCTTATGATGATCTCGGTTATGCTCGCGTTGATCTGCATCGCGGGCTTCGAAAACGTGCGGCTGAAGTCATCTATGGCGACGGCAAAACACCAGAACAAATTGCCGGAATTGTGAATTCTCTTAAAAATCACGGGGATAAATGCATTCTGATAACACGAATGAATGTACAAACAGCAGATGAAGTTCAAAAACTTCTGAATTGGCCATTAAAATATCATTCTGTGGCCAGAATTGGCATCGTCGGAGATTGTCCAGTCCCCGATGGCTTGGGCAAAATTATTGTTGCAACGGCGGGAACGACCGATATTCCCGTAGCAGAAGAAGCCGCATTGACTTCGGAGTTTCTCGGCAATCAGACTGAGCGCATTTATGATATCGGGGTTGCTGGCCTTCATCGCATTCTTGATAAACTCGATGTTTTGATGACTGCTCGCGTTATCATTGCCATTGCCGGGATGGAAGGGGCTTTGCCCAGTGTTCTTGCCGGTTTGGTCGATTGTCCGGTCATTGCTGTGCCGACAAGTGTCGGATATGGCACGGCTCTTCATGGCATTACACCACTGCTTGCGATGTTGACTTCGTGTGCATCGGGGGTGAGTGTCGTCAATATCGATAACGGCTTTGGGGCTGCATTTCAAGCCAGTCTTATCAATCATGTTTCTTCCAGGAGCAATTCATGAGAACTCTTTATTTTGACTGTGGAATGGGTGCTTCCGGCGATATGATTGTTGCCGCACTGCTCGAAATTCATCCCAATCCTGATGCTTTTATCCAAAGGTTTAACCAGCTTGAACTTCATCAATACGGCCTGGGTTCTATCAGACTCGTAACGGATAAAGTGACGCGATGTGGATTAATGGGCACCAGAGCTCACATGCTCCTCAAGCCCGTGGATGCCTCTGTGGAAGTGGAAGAAACTTGCAATGCGCCGGATTTGCAGCATTGCCACGAACATGAGCATTGCCACGAACATGACCATGTGAATGGGATGAGCATGGGGAATATTGAAACCTTGCTCAATGGAATTGATATTTCATCCGAAGTCCGCAATCACTGTCTGGCTGTCTTTGGGCTTATTGCATCGTCTGAGGCTCATGCCCATGGATGTCCTGTCGAGCAGATTCATTTCCATGAGATAGGGCAGCTGGATGCCGTTGCGGATGTCCTGGCTGCCTGTATGCTGATAAATGAGATGCATCCTGAAAAAATCTTTTCTTCACCCGTGTGTCTGGGCAAGGGAACTGTGAAGTGTGCACATGGGATTTTACCTGTTCCAGCTCCGGCTACGGCCCATTTGCTGATTGGGGCTCCGGTTTATCAGGGAACGATAGAAGCTGAGTTGTGTACGCCGACTGGTGCCGCGCTTCTCATTCATTTTGTCGATGAATTTTGCTCCATTCCGATGATGAAAGTGGAAGCCATTGGCTGCGGCATGGGGACACGTGAATTTGAAAATCGCCCGAATATGCTCGGTGACATGAATGGTATGTGGCACGATGGATCTCAATCTGTGGTGAATCCGCAGGATTTGGCGGAACTTCATGTGAACGTCGATGATATGACGGGCGAGCAGATTGGATATGCCGTCGAAATATTGCTTGAGGAAGGGGCTAAAGATGCATGGTCGATACCGATTGTGATGAAGAAAGGCCGTCCAGCACATACGATTGCTTGTCTGGTTGAGGCTTCCCAGACCGAAAAGTTTGCGCGTCTGATGCTGTTGCACACTTCGTCATTCGGTGTTCGCATTTTCCCCTGCCAGCGGTTTGCGTTGCCTCGAACGGTTGAAGCCGTGAATACGCCGTATGGTGCTGTTCATCTCAAAAAATCACATGATTCTGAGATTTCACGGCATAAATGGGAATATGATGATGTGGCATCCATTGCAAAACGTTTGAAGATGAGTGTTTTGGAACTCGCAGAGAAACTTGAAGATTCGCTCAAATAAGGGGA
>JAZRWV010000278.1:0-13663 GCA_045599925.1 Myxococcota bacterium | reverse complement strand
GGCGGCATAAATTCGTCACCTCTATTTTTTCTGAATGGTGACAATTGAAATGGACTGAAAAGTAAAAGCATATTGCACGGTTTGTATTATTCTGATAAACAAGAAATACTTTGTGTGTCGTGCATACGGCATAATTTGTTTGATTTCGTGAAAAAAAAGGATGTTTACAGGTACATGAGGCGTCGTCAGATAGGCCCGGGTGCACCGGGAGATGAAAATCAGTACAGAATTAATCATCAGATACGCATAGCCCAGATTCTCGTCATCGGTCCTGAAGGTGACAAACTGGGTATTATGAGCCCTGATGAAGCTCGTTCGATAGCAGCCGATCACGGTCTTGATCTGGTTGAAGTAGCACCGAATGCTAAACCGCCTGTGTGCCGAATCATGGACTTCGGTAAGTTCCGTTATGAACAGGCTAAGAAAGCTGCAAGTTCCAAAGCTGCTAAAGTGGATTTGAAAGAACTTCGCCTTCGCCCGAAAACGGATGATCACGATATGGAAACGATGGTTCGCAAGGCCAAAGGCTTTATCGCTCACGGCGATAGAGTTCGTCTCGTGATGCGCCTTCGTGGCCGAGAACAGTCACACGCTGAATTGTGGCTGGATAAAATGGTCGAAATCCTCGATATGTTCGTCGATTGCGCAGCAATTGCTCAGCCGGCAAAAGTCGAAGGTAAAATGATTACAGCCATTATCGAACCACAGAATAGTTCGGATAAGGGCGATCGTTCAGAACGCATTATTCCTCCCGTCGTCGATATCGATGATGATGATGACGACGATGATGAAGAGGATGAGGATTAATAAAAAGGCGGATTTCCATTCCGCCTTTTTTTATGCCCATGTCATGATGACCACTGAGGTCGGCCACTGAACTGTCTGAGAACGCAGATAGAGATGTGCCCACTGCGTGATGGCATCACACGTTTCATTCGCGAGGTGTTGCGCCAGTTTGTCGATGTAACTCGGTATTTGAGGATTTCTCGTAAACCAGTGCGAAAAAACTGAAGGCGTGATGAGCATCGTGCCGGAGAGTTCCATCCTCTGGAATTGAGCTTGAATATGCGCGTCTTTAGAGGCTGATTCCAACTTTGAAACTGAGAAATCATATCCCTGTTCTGACTGAAGTATTTGCTCTTCCGCATTTTGCCACGCATTGACGATATTTGAATCTAGCTGTTTTGTGGCATCCATGAGTCTGCATATTCTCGGCATAGAAGATGGAATGATGTTCGCTAAAACAGCTCGACCTTCTGGTGCCAGCATGGAATGAATGGATGCAAGTACTCCGGGCAGATCATCGATCGTGTGGAGAAAGTTTCGACCTATAATGGCGTCAAATTCAACACCGGGAAATGCTTTGATGGATTCTGGGGTAATTTCCTGCACTCTGGCAATGGATGCTCTTTCGAGCTCCGACTTTTGCGCCATAAGTGCTTCGAAATTATCTGCCGTTTTGGATGGCGTCGTAATGCTAAAGACTCCACCATCCGGACATCGTCTCATGGCTTCGAACGTGAGAAGTCCGGATGCAGCCTGAATGTCGAGAATTCGTGCATTGGGAGAGGGGCGTAATGCCGTAAAGATTTCATCGCGAACGAGTTGTGCTCTGGCGGCTCCTCCGTCAAATGTTCTTCCAAGCCATCGTTCTTCTGCAGAAGTCATCGCAGTTTCCAGACGTTCTTCAGCCAGCGCGAGCTGAGCTTCGCGATTTCTCGTAACGCTTTCTGCAATCGAAGCTTCATAGCCCATGGATGTGGGATGATAAAAGACGCGTCCCTGAAGACCGTCTGGCAGATATTGCTGCGCAACCCAGTGATCCCGATAGGCATGTGGATAGAGATAACCCTGTCCATGTCCAAGGTCTTCTTTGTCTCGCGAAGCATCTTTCAGTGGATTGGGAACGTCGTAGGAGGATTCCTTCTGAACAACGGACAACGCATCGAAAAATGCCATTGATGAATTGGATTTCGGGGCTGTTGACAGGTAAATCGTGGCATGCGCCAGGTGATATCTGCCTTCCGGCAGTCCAATTCTGTCGAAGGCTTGAGCACATGATTCGACAACCGATACGGCATGCGGATCTGCCATGCCAATGTCTTCACATGCACTGATGAGCAGCCTTCGAAATATAAAATTCGGTGATTCTCCCGCCTGAACCATCCTCGCTAACCAATAAAGTGCAGCATCGGGATCACTCCCGCGAATGCTCTTAATAAAGGCACTAATCGTATCGAAATGGGCATCACCTTCTTTGTCGTATAAAACCGCCCTTTGCTGAATTGATTCTTCAGCAACTGTGAGAGTGATGTCGATGATCCCATTTTCATTCGGTGGGGTCGTCGTGACGGCGAGTTCCAGGGCATTGAGCAGTGCTCGCGCATCTCCGTTTGCAACATTGACGAGATGGGCTAAGGCTTCTTCACGCATATTGATATGCATGAGACCATAGCCGCGATCGGCATCTCTGAGTGCCTGATAAGCAATGCCTCGCAAATCACTTTCTGTGAGTGGATTGAGTTGAAACACGCGTGAACGGCTGACGAGTGCCTTGTTGACTTCAAAAAAGGGATTTTCTGTCGTCGCTCCGATGAGTGTAATCGTTCCGTTTTCAACCCAGGGAAGAAGCGCATCCTGCTGACTTTTGTTAAAACGATGCACTTCATCCACAAACAAAATGCTTTTGCGATTCACGAGTGCAAAGTTTTGTTTTGCCGATTCAATGGAGTCCCGGATTTCTTTGATTCCAGCAAGTACGGCATTGATGGAAAGAAATTTTGAACTCGTCGTGTTGGCAATGATTCGGGCCAGTGTCGTTTTTCCGATGCCTGGAGGCCCGTAAAAGATGACACTGGATAGTTGATCGGCTTCAATGGCACGGCGCAAAAGTCTTCCTTTGGCCAGAATATGCGATTGTCCCCAAAATTCATCGAGTGTTCGAGGTCGCATGCGCGCCGCAAGGGGTTCATGCGTTTGCAGAGGTTCTGGTTTATTCGGTCGATCAAACGGCAGCATTCCCATCAAATCCTGTTATTTTGCCGGGGATTTGCCCCGAATTCTCACTTTTTATACGAAAATACATCCGGCAGGGCAGGTGTCTGCTGCATCTGCACATTCTTCTGCGGTCGCATCCGGTTTGATGATAACCGCCTGTCCATCGTCATTAAATCCAAAAACTTTATCGTTGATGCCAACGCATGCACCACAACTCATGCATTTGCTCGAATCGATATAAGGTTGTTTGGGGGACTTGACGGCTTCAACTTTCACTTCTTGTGCCGGAATCGGATTGACAGGTGCACAGTCGATTTTGACTGCGGCATCTCCGGCAAGACCTTCAATAAATGCCGTTTCATCCCGCATGGCTTCATTGAGATCGTAATCTTTGTCGCGTTCTGATGCGCTGAGTTTGTCCTGAAGTTCACAAAGACAGGTGGAAAGCGTATCGACGGCTTCTTTGAGTGCAGACTTCGTGTCATTGAGCTGCTCAGAAACGGAATCGTATGCTTTTTGAGAAGCCTGAAGTTCCTGTTCTCGTTTTGAATCCCTGTTGTCCTGCGCAATCATCAGCTGAGCCTGTGTCGAGAGTGAGAGCTCTCGCAGGGTTTTCCATCGCTGCATGCGATCGATACAGGCATTGGCCACTTCTCGCGTCATGATGCATTTTCGAAGTTTTGAATCGACAACACCCCAGATGAATGGAATTCTCGGTCGATCAAAAGACGGATTTTTGAGGAAATCACCGATTTCGATGAGTTCATCATTCCATGCTTCTGTCGGAAGAATGCGGAAATACTTGTGATAACCGGGTTCAAGTGCGAGTGCATGGGCAAATGTGAAAGTGCCCTCCATGGTTTGTGTGTTTCCGTATTCATCGAGGTATGAAAACATGCATTCAGGCCATGGCTGGTCGATTTGAGGATTGCCGTCCACATTGAATCGTTCCACGCGGGTTTCGCCAACACTTGGATCATATTGGAACATTGGGGCCGTTCGTCCGTAATGAGCTGCTTCGAGCTGAACTCTTGCCGGAAGTCGCCATGTCCATGTCGGACACGCAACAACTGTAATGGCAGGCCTGAGAACGCGATTCATTCGCGCCAGATTTGCCGCAAGGTGTTCGGGTCTGGCAAGGGAGGATTGGGCGACAAATGCTTCGCGATAGGCAGTCGCAAGGTAACTGAATCCCGGGTCGTATGTCCGCTGGTTAATCGTCGGATCGGTGCTCATGGCCTTCGATGTAGACTCAAAAACAAGAACATCCATCGGTTTGCCGGCTCTGATAAGTCTTGAGAGCGGTGTGAGCTGCCCGTAAAGTCGATCTGTCGTTTCTGCTATACAAATGACGGGCAGAAGCCGAAGCTCGTCTTCAGAAAGATCCTGCCAGGTAAAATGCTCAAGAATATCGCCGTGATAGTTGGGATCAAATGCATTGTCGATGTCGAGTCTTGCCATTCTCATGGCTTTGAATGCTTCGACGTGTTTTTGACTGATGGCGTCGAAAAGTCCGGTAGCAACCGCAATGGGCTCCTCATGGCAGATGGTTCGAACTCGATCATACGTGCTTTTCACCTGAACTTCCGGCGGATAGGCAAAGATAAGGTCGTCGGACGTCGCCAGGGTTTTATGAAAATTCTCGAGCTTTTGAAGAGCATCGTGCATACGCGCAATGCGTTCCGGATCATGCTGAATATGGCCACAATGTTGGTGAGAAAGATCTTTGGCGATGGCAGATGAATCGATGAGTTCATTCGCCGCAGGACCAAATGCATCACAGAGGGCACTTTCGGATATGCTGAATGGTCCGTATGCGTCATCCACTCGCAGGGCTTCGTGAAGCTGATTGATGAGACATCGAATTTCAGCCCCGACATCGCGCATTCGGCTTCGCCTTGCGGCTCTGACCGAAAGAACATAGAGATCGAGAAGCGTGTGCGGATTGAGTCCGACGAGGTGGGATTCGGCATCGGAAGTGGCAATAAATTCTCGAATTCCCGCAAGAATCGTCGGATCGAAGTCCGGATTCTGGGCTTGAATCGTTTCCAGAACTTTGGAAAGCAGTACTTTTGCCGGAGTGATGTGCAATGAAGCATCTGCAAGCTTTTCAGCACATGCAATAAACTGGGTTAAAGCCAGATCTGACGTCGAATTCGGCACAAGATTGGGGATTTTTTGTCTTAATGCTTCGTCAAGACGCTGGGTTTTCAGCGTGGGATTGCCCACAATTCGTGTGACAAGCAGTGGATAATAATGTTCTCTTTCCAGTTCCTGAAGATAGGGATTGAGTGCAGCCGGTCGAATGGAAAGCCCCGGAAGCGGATGGTGATGGGCATCCGTCGACTGGCCTCTGACGAAGAAATTTCGTACGCTTGAACGCCAGTCAGCCGAAGATGCGTGATTCTGTGCCGCAGGCTGCATCTGCGGAAGCTTGATCTGCGGGGCAAAATAGGGATCAAACGGGTCGGAATGACTGATCGAACGATCGACTTCCCTGCATGCTGAACGCCCAACATTCAGTCGTTCAAATGCGGAATCGGACAGAAGACGATTTTGTTTGAGAGCATCAAAACACAGTGCAGAACCCGTGCATTTGGAAATGAGTTCCAGCAATGCACCATGAACGACATAGGCTCCGTAACGATCGATGGTTCGGTATTCATCGAGGAGTGTGCCATCAAGCGAGTAAATGGAAATGCGCAT
Source organism: Myxococcota bacterium (assembly GCA_045599925.1). GTDB lineage: Bacteria > Myxococcota_A > Bradymonadia > UBA4248 > UBA4248 > UBA4248. The sequence continues at coordinate 7,960 of JAZRWV010000278.1, read as the reverse complement.
TTTCTCAATAAACTGGCGCATTTCAGAACTGAAAAGCGGCCAGATGGATGCTTCTGCGACACTTCGTCCAAGCACAAGAATCACGCCATTTTCTGCAACATCGTTCAGAATATTGGAAATATCAATCAGCCCCGGATGCGATAAAAAGAGCAGATTTATCGGCTTTTTCTCGACGGTACTGCGCTTTGAACACTGGGATTCAATGCCAATTACGCTGATGAGCGGATGCGAACATTTCGTCGCAAAGGCAGAAAATCTGTTCATCTTTGACAGATATGCGGCGATGTCAAAGAGAAGCCCACGGCTCATCTGGCCTCCCGGCGCAGCACCAATGACAAATTCATCCCCCATCATCGGCGGCATCATGGCTTCTTCAAGAATGTTCACATCGCAATGCAAAGCATTGGCAATCATTTCCAAACGCGAAGCCGTCTGCATCGGAATGTATTGAATCGTGCTCGGAAGCAGGCTTTTGTTCCGGATTTCATGAATGCCCGTCAGAAGATGGGACTGTTCCTGAATGTCATCTTCTCCAAGAACAAACACGTATTTCTGGCTGGCAAGCTCGTGCTGGATTTCCTCCGCAGGAAACGGCTTGATGAGCTTAATACAGACTGTACCGGCATGAATGTCGTGTTTTCTCAGTGCAGCCGCAAGCTTTTGGGCAGTCGATAAGTATCGTGGCGTCGTCACAAAACAGATGCCGTTACTTTGACAATCATGGGTTTCAATCAGAGAAACAGGAACATCAAAAAGTGGCGCGAAATGCTTAAAGCTGGTGCGAATGGCCCCAAGAATGGCATTTTCGTCGATGACGATATTGGGAATGTGAACTCCGAGAGGCGTGATGGCGTCGAGCATGGCCTGCGTCGGCATTCTGGCACCTTCAAATTGGTTCGACAGTTCGTCATCAATTGAGCAAAGCCCAGGCATATTGAGCCGCGCCGCCGCATCATGGGCGATGAGGCAGTGGTAAACGGCTTCCTGCGCACTGGATGCCTGAAGTTCAAATGGCATGCGGATTTCGAGCGGGTCTGTGAGCTTTCTTTCGCGATGGCAAATGAGCGTGGATGGCATCGCAGGCAGCGCAAAGTCGCTGCTTTTCTCATTCAGCAATGCGGCTGCTCGCTGATGAAGTATGGAAAATCCTTCTGCCTCTGCGATGGATACGCGTGCTCCATCCTGACAAATTAAAGACTCAGCCAGATTGATAAGTCGACGCGTTGAGCGGACTAGCCATTTATCGAGAAGTTCGTGCGATTCCATGGAATTTAAACCGTCAAAAAAGGGGTTCTGGCTTTGGATACAGACCAAAGTATGACGGGGTTTAACGCTTTTACGAATCGGTGTGAATCTTATTTTTTAGGGGCATGGCTATTGGCCGAAACGGCCAATACGCCATGCCGCGCGCCCTATCGCGTTGCGATACGGCCGCGCTTTACCATTTCCATTGATTTAGCTTCGATTTCTGCATTTCTTTCAGAATGGACGCCCCCTTTCGGCTCATGATTTCGTTGACAACCGCAATCGTGACAAGCAGTACCGCAACAATCGCAAGATAGATCCACCAGCGCAGATTTATCCAGAATGAACTCGTTTGCCTGAAAAAGATGATGATAATGAATGCACATCCAAGTAGCAGATAGCGCTTTAACTTCTTGAATATTGAAAATCCTATCGATAACAATGAAATCGCAGTAATGACGATGGTGTGAAACAGAATGTCTTCGTCCGGACTGACAAAAAGAATGAATAATGCAGCTGCCGCAAGCATAAAGCTGACTTCATGCGATGGAGTCCGGAAATGCCACGTAAATTTGCTCAGAAGATAAGAACTTAGGACCGGGATGAGCACAATGAGTTCTGGACGAATCATCTCGGGAATCGGAAAACTGGCCGGAAGATTGGCAAGTTTTATCGACAGCGCAATCGCAAAAATATCAATGGATATGGTAATCAGTGTGCGATCATGATCTGAATGCCCTTTGTCTCTCAAATACTGGAGCAGATTGCCTGAAATGGCCAAAACGCCGGCAACATGTGCAATGTGGTAGACATCATGATTGGCAAGTAACAGCGGAATGGCGGAAATGCCCCAGACTGCCCGAAGATTCGTATATCCTTTGACTTTATGGCTGTCATAAAATGCAATCAGTGCTGTGACCAGTGAACCAAAAATCCAGATAAAGTATGGGGGAAGTTTGAAGATTTCATCGCCTGCATTGTCATAAATGAGATCGTAAATCGTTTTGAAAAGCAGGACAAAACCTGCAAAAACAGATATCGCCATAACGACATCCGTGTGCTTCTTTTCGCGATGGCTGATGCACCATGAGCCGATAAGGCCAGTGACAATGGCAATGATGGACGTCGCTGTTGGGAAAACTTCTTCATCAATGAGAATTATAAAGATTTGTATTGCTGCAAAAATGCTGTAGGCCGCCACCATCAGCATGCTGTATGGCCGATTCTGGCGTTTGGCGCACAAAAAATGTTCAGCCAGAATCGGCACAATCGCCATCGCTGTCAGTATTGACGGGATAAACTCTTCATCCAGTTTAATATTAAACAGAGGCTTAAATTGAGTTGCGATGTCTACAACTATCGTTGTCGAAATGATGTAGATCATGATTGCAGTTATCCACATCATCCATCGATGGTTCTGACGTTTCCACCGGATGGATTCCAGAATCATAAATGCAAGTGCACTCGTGATTGGAACGAGTTCTGTTAGTTTGTGAAACTCATTTTCGAGCCGGCAGAGGGCAATCGTCGACAATACGAGTAGAAAACCTGTTACAAAATGTCCTCGAATGCTTTGTTTGCCAATGAATCGATTGGTCGGAATCAGAGCCAGCCCAATGAACGAAAGAACAAATGACAGATAAATAATCCATTCTGCAGGGATGGATGGGGTAAAATGATACAAAATATGGACGGCTGAGAATGCAAATCCAAAAAGAGCAATGAGCAGATTGAGTGTAATATTGGTGTTTGGGTTTCGGATGCCGATGACTAAGAAATAAAAGGCTGGAATCAGCGTCGAAAAGCATTCGATATTCGAGATGATTTCATGGTGATCTGAAATATCGATATGATTGATGAAGTTCTCTGTCAGGGTATAAATTGCGATGAGTGCAATGAACTGACAAATCCCGATAAAAAGATGGGAATAAGGTGCGATTTTTTTGTTGTCACACTTTTCTGCTTTTGCAAGTGTACGGTGTCGGCAAGCACATATTCTCACGGCAACAAAAGATGCCGTCATCAACGCCATAAAGATGGTTCGCCAGGGAAAGTCTTTGGGCGGTACGCATTGCATCAGCTGGTATGCAATAAATGAGATGGTAATAATGAGACTGATATCGAGCCAGAGTCGATAATTTTTGAATGCAGTATGGAGAAGTGCAAGGTAACACCCAGCTGATATGACTAAAAAAGTGATGGATTCGAACGATGTTTTGACCATCAAACAGGAAATGAATGCAAGGGCGACCGAAACGATTAAAAAGCCTTGAAGATAAATCTGATTCTGGGGCTGGAGTTTGGATTTGAAAAAAGTTGCGATAAAGAATGTGATGATTGCCAGGGCTGCCGGAATGACTGAAAACATCCATCCCGATGAGAAAATGGCGGCCGACAGTGAAGTCAAAAACGTGTAGGCAAGTGCACCGCACAATACGATAAACAGCCTGGAATGGAATATTTTATAACCGATAAACATTCCGAAAGACATGAGTGCCGTCGGAATGAGAAGCTGTGTGGCAAGGGAACTGTCAGCACAAAGAATTCCAAGCAGTTCAGCTCCGACAATGGTGATTCCTGCTCCTGCAGTGCCAAGGATGTAGAAGGCTCGGGCTGAATTGGGAATGTGCAGGAGATAGTGTGCCAGCGCGAAGGCGATATAAAAGATAAGGCTGAAACTCGCGATGGATGTGAGTTTTATGAAATTGGATGCTGAACCCCAAATCGATGTGACGAATGCCGCTCCGGCGGTGCATAAAAAAACGACGCCAATCCCTAGAATGATCGGCAAATGTCGTGATGTTTCTGTCGTTTTCTCTTTTTTGTCAGCTTTTTCATTCACTCGCTCGATGGCAGTGGGCGATGTGTTGGTGAGGGGCTGTTCGAGTGTTGTTTTGGTGGTTATCAACTGAGGTTGTTCAGCAGCCGATTCGGCGATTTCGTTTTGGAATTCGATGGCTTTGGGTGGTTCGCACTGTAATTCAGTTGATGGGGCAAAACGAATGATTTCATACAGAATCTGTTCGCTTTCCTGAACATTGGGGATGTCAAGCGATACAGCATGACATGCAGAATCCGAAACCTGGCTGGGTTCTGAAAGGTCGAAATGCGATAATATAGGTGTGGGCAATGCCGATTTGGCGAGTAGTGTTTCGCGAACAGACTGCTCATTGGGGAGTTGTTCGGAGTGGTCCGTTAAAGGTGTGGTGATTTCGTGAGAATTGGGTTGCTCCTGGTTTTGTTTGGACAAATCAGCGATCGGAGTAACAGGCATTTTTAAATTTGTTGGTACATTACCGAAAATTTGTATGAATGTCTTTTCGGAAATCGTCCCTTTTTCGCACAGTCGAATGAGTTGTTGTTTTATGGAAGAATATTTAGCCAAAAGGACAAAGAAACCAATCGGCAGTATTAAGAGCCAGATGATGGCCAGAATGATACAGAAAATAATGATAATAATTTCCATATTAAACCTGTAAATAGGGTAAACACGAGTTGAATTATAGAGTTTATTCATTTGAAGCGCAATACATTTGGGATAGGGCGATGCATCGTGGAACACGCGTTACAAAAAGAAAATGTCGGCGTATTTCGGCGAAGCCGAAATAGCCGACATCAGGCGGTGCGTATTGCCGAAGGCAAAAGCACCGCGAACAAAAAAGAGCCTAATCCTCAATGCAATAAAGTCGAATTATGTGAGGTGTTATTCACTGGCAAAAATATTGCATATTGTGTATATGGCTGAGATTGGTATTGTCTCAGTAAGGAAACAATACGGAAAAGTACGTCACAGAGTTGAGATAATCGAATGTTTTTGAGGAGTGGACAATTTCCGGGGTACACGGTTCGTGAGCGCCTGGACTCGCCGCGCTATTATGAGCGATATTTAGCGACTGAAGACACTGTTTGCAAGTCTTGGTGTGTTATTAGGTCTCTGAGCAAGGAACTGAGCGGTATTGCCGAACTTCGATTATTTTTCCAGCAATCGTGCAGAGAGGTTGCACGTCATCATGTGGATGGAGTTGTACCGATTCGAGAAATCGGAATGAGTCATTCGCATGGCGTTTTTGCTGTCTATCCTTATGACTGGTCGTTTTTGTCGATTGGTGAACTGACGTGCTGTGCTCAGGAAAAAAATATCCCATTTTCGCCGGCGGCGAAGATCTCGATTCTTTTGGACGCAGTCCGAATTTTGGAAGCTGCTTATGCAGAAGGATTGTGTCATTTTTCGATACTTCCCGGATACATTATGTTGTCGCAGCATGGATATGTATCCGTCGGGGGATTTGTCGAAGCCGCAATGAGACGCAAATTCCGGGTTGATATGGAAATGCATGAAAAGTTCAATGCACCGGAATGGCGTCGATGTGAAAATGTGGGCGTGGAAAGTGATGTATATGCCATTGGGGCATTGCTTTTCCAGGCATTGACCAATGAGTACCAGCCGGATGAATGGGAACCGTGCTGGATGGGTATGATGGATACGCTCAATCGTTCGAATCTTCCTGGAGAAACGCTTTCTGCATTCAATCGTTTTTTCCAGCATACGCTTGCAGAACGTTCGCAGCAGCGATACAGCTCGTACACGCAGCTTGCCAAAGAATTGGAAGAACTTCTGGACCTGTTAGGCGGCTATCAGGAACCGGAAGTTCGAAAAGCTCTGTTTGAGAATTATTTTGATGAATATCCTCCGGTACTGGAGATGGAAAGTACAGAATTCAGGAGCGAAGTCATCAATCTGATTACAGGTGAATGTGCGACGATTTCAGCAGATATTCCGAAAACGCCATCGGAGATTCGAAATGTTGCCTCAGCAATTATGTCGAACACCCGTACGCGGAATGAAGCTTCGGGTCACACCAAAGATGGCAATAATGGCGATATCAGTTTTGAAGATACATTGACGTGTCCGAAACAGACCGGATTTGAGACGAGAGTAGTTCACCGCAATTCCAATAATTACAGAACGATAAGTCCAAGTTTGCGGGCACCATTAAATATTTCACCGGTGGAGGTGCTGGCGCGTTCCCGCTATCAGATTCTGGACGAACTGGGTACTGGCGGAACGGGAACGGTTTACAAAGTTCTGGACACAACCCTTTCCGATGTCCTCGCGTTGAAAGTCCTCCGACCTGAGCTTGTATCAGATTCGGCATGGCTTCAGCGATTTAAACGCGAATTGAAGATTACGCGCGATTTGGAGCATGCCTACATCCTTCAGGCATATCATCTGGAAATGCTCGAAGGGCTGTATTTCTATACAATGCGCTATATCGATGGCAAAAATCTGAGCGAAATTCTTCACGATTCGCCGATTCCTCTGATGATGAGTCTTCGCATTCTGACCCAGATTGCAGAAGCGCTTGTTGCGGCCCATGATCGCGGCATTATTCATCGCGATTTGAAGCCTGCAAATATCATGATTGAATCGAATACATTTCATCCCTATCTGATGGATTTTGGCATTGCAAGCAGTCTGGATACGCCTGTGTCGTCTATAGAGGGAATGGGAATCGGGACGCCGTATTATATGGCACCGGAGCAGTCTCGCGGTGAAACAATTACTGTTCAGGCGGATGTTTATTCATTTGGTGTCGTCTGCTATGAATGCTTTACGCAGCGCCTTCCATTCATGGGTGAAACTGCAGTCGCCATTTATACAGCTCAGCAGTCGGGCATTTTTGAACCGATTCGCAACATCAATCCGCTTGTTCCGGAATCCATTGCTAATGTTATCGAGAGCTGTCTTGCACCAAATGCGGTTGATAGACCAGCCTCTATGCGTATCGTTCTCGATGGGCTGGGACGAATGGATTCATAGAAACTGTCCGGTAATTTGATGTTCAGACGTCGAATTATCGGCGTTTTTTTTGTTTGTAGAGGAATTCATGACAAAACCAAAAGTAATTTGCATTGATCTCGACGGCGTTCTCGTTGACATGCATCATGGTCTGGTTCGTCTTTTTGGAGATGATCCTGAAAAATACACGGAAAAACAATGGGCGGAAGTCGGTGAATGGGGGCTTTCCATTCCGAAAGGTGACTTTTGGGGGAAAGTCAGATCTCAGGGCATCCAGTGGTGGCTGAATCTTCCGAAACTTCCGTGGACGGATGAGCTGTGGGAAACCGCATTGGCAACGGGGGCAACTTGTGTCGTTCTGACAACACCGGCTCCATTCCCTGAATCGGCATACGGCAAATGGCAGTGGGTCAATGACAACCTCCATACCCAGAACGTCCTTATTGGAAAGCCGAAAGAGATTTGTGCTCAGGAAGGCACCTGGCTTATCGATGATCGTGCCGGGTATGGTCCCCGCTGGGAAGGGCGCGGTGGCCGTCTGATTTCTTTCAAACGTCCATGGAATCCCAATGGCCTTGGCATTGATGAAATTTTAAAATTATTGCGCGAGGAATAGGAAATGACCGCAACAATACTCGACGGCAAAGCCGTATCTCAGACTGTTCAAAACGAAATTCGCGAACGCGTGGCTGCCCATTTTTCGCCGGAAAACGCTCCGCGTCTCTGCGTCATTCTCGTCGGCGAAAATCCGGCAAGTGCAAGTTACGTCCGAACCAAATGCAAAATGGCAGAAAAACTCGGATTTCGTCACGAAGTCTACCATTTTGACGAAAATGTGACCTCTGCAGAAGTCGAAGCTCGCATTGATGCCTGTAATGAAGATCCGGAATGCGATGCCGTCTTTGTTCAGCTTCC
>JAZRWV010000277.1:0-9814 GCA_045599925.1 Myxococcota bacterium | reverse complement strand
GAGGGATCCCCAATCTGGGCAAACTAAATTGATAATCCAACTCATCCCACATCATCACAGATAGGCAGCTTATTTTTACGGATGCTGTCAACGGCGTGGTGTATCCACCTCTATCCAAGAGCCCCCGGCTGAATAGTTACTTTAACAGTGGGGTGTATCGATGTTCGACGGCTGTTCGGCGTGTGAGTCCGCAAGGTGTTAAAATGCGGGGATCGTCTTCGATTCGCCGTGGAATGATGGCAATTTTTTTGATGTTTTCATTGGGGGCACGGCGAAGATTGCAGTTGTCGACGAGACTTCGGATATAGCAGTAAACTTTGGGATTTTGAGCGAGTTCTTCGAACGAACCGGCTGGCAGGTTCTGACTTGTTGCCCAGGAATTGAGGGGGAGTTCGTCGAGGTAAATCAGGGCTGTCAGATAGGGTCTGTTTTGGCCGAAGATGAATATTTCGTCGATGAGTGGGTTGCGGCTCAGGATTTCACGCATGGGAGAAACGTCAATCGAAGTCCCATTTTCCAGGGTGATCGTAAAGTTTCTTCGCGTGCATAGCCCACAGCTTTCATCTTCGAAAACGAGATCATCCATGCTGATGAAACTGCTGCTGCGTTTTGATTTGACTGCGAGCACGCCATTGTGAATTTTGGCGTCGATGCTCTTCAGGAATCCGCCGTTTCCCATGAACTGATGGAGATGTACAAAGCCAAATTCGCAGGTGGTATAAGCGTTGTATATGGCAATGCCAAGGGATGAAAAGAATTCGGCGGACTTCGATTCGATATGATTTCCGTAGGAAATGATCATCTGAAGTTCGCTGAACAGCTTATTTTTGAGGGGATGAATGCAGATGGTGTCGATGATATGTCGCGTCCATTTATGTGGGGATGTGGACGGATGGGTGCTGTAATGGCCTGCATTGAGACACAGCTTGCGCCATTTGAGGCCGGGAGCTGATACGTGTTCCGGTGTTTGAATGGCATTTTTCATGCGAATCATGTTTTGCGGAAGCAAAAATGCGTGGGTAATGTGATATTTTTCGAGTTGAGGCTGAATGGGATTGTCGATTGAACGACAGATGAGAATGGAACCACAGAGCAAACATGATGCAAAGAGGGTCAGACTGGCTGTATTGGGTGATGTCAAATCTATAAAGATTCGGCTTTTGTCGTCAAAGGAAAGGCGTTTTTGCAGATCTTCAGCCTGGTCCAGAAGGTGTTGATAGGACAAATACACGGGTCTGGCATTGTCATGTGATCCCTGGGTGTAAATGCGGGCAGCGGTGTCATCCGTTCTGGCAAAAGTGACATCTTCATCGGATTGATATTTTTCTATGATCTGATCGATGTCGAGGATGTTTTCTGTTTGTGAATTTTGGTGTGTATCGTCTGGATTTTGGGGCGTAATGCAGAGGATGGTACGTCCGATTTTGTCTTGAGTTTTGTCATTTTCGAGCCATGTGTTTGCGCGTTCGCGAGTGCCAGTGACGACGAGGGCTGGTTTATCTGCATCCGCCTCCTGAAGTTCGTTGCGTTCGTGGCGAAAACGCATGTCGGGTGACCAGAAACATGCGATGGCTGATACGGCTTGAGATGCGCACCAGACGGCAAATGTCTGCCAGTGCATGCGAGTGTCGATATCCAGGATGATTCTGGTGTTTTTTTGAAATTTTTGTTCATCGAAAAATTTCATCAGTGCGCAGACACTTGAGTAAAAGCGAGTGCGTGATATTTCTTCGCCGTCTGTTTCAACTAACAGCAGGTTTTCCGGATTGGACATCAGTCGTTCAAGCGCACTGAGCATCCAGGATTTCTGCACGGCTGAATCATGTTTTTTCTTTGGTTTCATGTTTTTCTTTTGTGAGAAAATGCGCTTGTTCTATAACTGAAAATAATACCATTCCGCCTGAAAGGCGGTCATGGGTTAAACATATTCTATAATCTTTCTTTATAAAAACGGAAACAGATATGCGGCATCATTTAGGATGGATTGGAATGGCTTTGTTGTTAAGTGGTTGTGCGAGTACATCCGCATCTGTAAGCCGGACGCCTGTTTCGATGGTGCTTGAAACGGCCGAAAATACTCAATTTTGGGAAGAAGCAACCCAAACACTTGCTCAGAATGTGGCTGAGTATCAGATTCGTGTTGCTGCGCAGGAGGGGGCATCTCGACTGCTCAATCGAATCGAAGAAAAAGACGGTCGTGCATCTGTCTGTTTTGCGCCAAAGACGGAATACGATTTTGCAGGAAATCTTTTGGGATTTACGCCTTTATACTGCAGTGCACTGGATAAAAGTAATCCTGTGCAGGCGCTTGATGAGGCTCTTCAGGCTTATCAGAGTGGCTATATCAAAGTGCCGTTTGAGGAAGAGTCAGATAGTGAATTTCGGGCGCGGATTCTGGCGGAATCGACGCCCGACAATCCGGTTTGTTTTTCTGTTTATTCGGAGCTGTTTGCCTCGGGAAGCGCGGTACTCGATTTGCTCGAAGAAAATTATTTGATTGCTTGTGCAAATCGCATCGATGGAGAGGTTTTGTGGCCGCATGTTTCTTCGTCGACGCTTGCCAAATGGCTTCGCGTGGAAGCTGCTTTGCTTTCCAACCAGAGTTTGATGATTTCATCGGCATTTCGCGGTATTGCAAGTGATGATTCGAAAGAATCCAATGTTTACGGTATTGCGCTTGAAGGATATACGGAAATTCTGGCAAAAAAACAGCGTCAGGCTGAAATCACGGGGCTTCGTGCATTGGCGTTGAGTGACGAAGCTGAAAATTATTTTTTGAGTCGTCAAAATGCGCTTTTGCTGTCTCACATCGTTTCGGTTGCCGAAACGATGGACGGCAAACGGCTTGAAGCGATTGTGAACGCACTTGCGCCCAAAGATGGATGGCCGGCCAATGTCATTGATGTTCGTACGATTTTGCAGCTCAGAGCCTGTCAGATGTCTGTGATTATTCCGGATGTGAGTGCATCGCTGGTGTCTGCCTGTCTTCCGTGGTTGAGGATGTCTGTTCGAAGTGAAGATGATTTTGAAATGGCTTTGTTGCTCATTGAACATGGCATTTATGGGACGCCGGAGGGCGAGCCTGTCATTGAGGAAAATGTTTTGAGTTGGTTGAAGAATGTGATGCTGGACGAGACGATGTCTGGTATGCGCCATTCATTTGGACAGCGCATTTCTTCTGTGACGCGTCTTTCTGACGAAGAACGAGCTGTTGTGAGTGGGTTTTAATCATGTATCCTGTTGTTCCCATTGTCGTTGCAGGTACAACACTGGCTCTGTCACTCGCCCGGAGAATGAATGCGCGTCGGAAACGGAAAAACAAAGCGTTTGACAGTGCGGGAATGACGATACTGCAAAGTGCTGTAGTGGCGCAGAATATTTCACGCGTTTCGCAGATGCTTTCTGAGGGATGTTTTGTCGATGAACGCGACAAATCGGGGACGCCGACATTTTTTTATGCAGTGAAAACGAAAAATGTCGAGCTGGTGCAGCTTTTTATCTATCATCACGTCGATGTGAATGCGATGGATAAGAATGGAAGAACAGCCTTATTCTATGTTGATGATATTGCATGTGCAAATCTGATACTGGCTGAGAAAATCCTCGTCGATTCGAGGGATATTTATGGCCAGACGCCATTGTTTTTTGTGAGTCATGAAGAGGTTGCATTGAGGCTGGTTGCTCTCAAAGCGGATTGCAATGCAAGGAATGAGAATGGTTTTACGCCATTATTTTATGCGCATACGCCGGAAATTGCACAAATCCTCATTGATGGTGGTGCGGACATCTATGCTGTGTCGAATAATGGCACAAAAATATTTGATTTCGTTCAGGAACAGGCCATTTTGCGCCTTCTGTATAAGAATATTGTGATTGAAGCCATTCGAACATGTGATGTCGATAAACTTCATTCGACATTATGTGCGTATCCAGAGATTGCCAATGAACGCGATAAGGATGGAGAGCCATTGCTCAAGCTTGTCGTTGACAGCAAAAAGTCGGCTTTACTTGAGGTGTTTATTGAAGATGGTGCAGATGTGAATGTGCTGGATGCGAAAGGTGAACCGCTCATCTTTTATTGCATTATCACTGTGAATGTGGATGCCGTTCGGTTGTTTTGTAAAGCTGGGTGTGATGTCAATGTGAGAAATGCTTCGGATCGGACGACGTTGAGAACGGCATTTTTCTATCGAAATGACGAGATTCTGGAATGTCTGGTTCGCACTGGTGCTGATGTGCATCAAGTCGATAACGACGGCAAAACGCCGTTATTTTATGCCCATCGAAGGGGATTGATAGAAGCCATGGGGCAGCATGGGGCTAATCCTAATGATGTGGATAATGAAGGCAGGACTCCGATTTTTTATGCAGAGGCGCATGAGGATATCAATGCACTTGTCGGTATGGGGGCTGATGTCAATGCTCGCGACGGGGTGGGAAGAACGCCATTATTTTATGCTTCTTCCAGGCGAACGATCTGGCCACTTCTTAAAAATGGTGCGGATACAAAACTACGGGATTACAACGGATGTGATGTTTTTGAAGTCAATACGAGTGTGAGTTTGAGGGATGAAATATATGAATATATCAATGCCCTGATTGTGGAAAGGGATGTCGTTCGATTGCGGCAAATGCTTGAAAATTTTAATTATGTCAACATGCCATATCATTGTTCATTTTTGTTTAAGGCTGTTGAATGTGACAATGTCGAATGTTTTAAGCTACTGCTCGATGCCGGTGCTGATGTGAATGTCGTCAGTCGTCTGGATGTTCTGATTGTTCGGGCGATCAAACTGGGAAATGCGGAAATTGTGAGAATGCTGTTTAAAAAGGACGTTCTGATTGCTCGTCCGGAAAATTACAGTGATGATAAGCGAAGGAATACGGATGACAGCTATTCTCTGTTTCACCATAGCAATGAAGGAAAGGTGTTGTCTCTTGACAGGGATGTTTTGGATGCCGGAATGAATAGTTCAAGTCCGGAAATATTCGGAATGCTGAAGAGTCGTGGTGTTTTTGATTTCGAAGGGGTTAATTCTAATAAACAAAGAGAAATATTGTTCAAGTCATTTGGTTCAAGCAAGCCGTGGTTAATGGACTGGGCGAAAGAGGTTTGTGAGAAACACAACCTGAATGAATGGGACTATCATTATTAAAATGAAAAAAGCCCGGCGTATCGGTGTTGCCGATAGCTGGGCTCAAGTGAGGCGTATTCGGCGAAGCCGAATAGCCGCACCAGCAAGAAATTATTCAGATTTTCTGCGTCTTGCGAGTCCCAGACCGGCAAATCCGGCGAAGAGGAAGAACCATCCGTAATGGCTGGCGGGAACTGCTGTCATGCTGCAAGATCCTCCTTTGACATCTTCATATTGATTTGAGTCTGAGATGGGGAGGTCTGGGGTGAGTGTGAAGTTTACTGGTAATGAAGGAATGACAAGCTCATCGCTTCCATCATCAGCAATCGCGGTGTAATTGCCGGGAAGCAGCCAGGTGTTCTCGCATGCCCAGTAACCGTCTGCGTTGGCGATATCGAAACATTCGAGAGTCCATTCGGAGTCATCTTCTTTTTGGATATAGACATTGACGACGGTTCCGGGATCGGTGTTTCCTGCAAATATAACGGGATTTCCGTATGACTGTTCGAAGCCATCTGTCGGGGAAATGAAAGTTATGTTGGCAAGTGGCATATCCTCTGTTGTGATATGGACATTTTCTGACATGGCACTGGTTTTGTCGCCGTCTTTCCAATAAGCCTGAATGGTGTAACTGGTTGAATAATCGAGTTCATAGCCGGCGATGCAGCTCCAAGAGCCGTCTTTCTGAACGTTTGCAGTGCAAAGCATTGTGGAGATGGCGCCATCGACTGTCCAGACGAGAACGTTGCCACTGGTTTCACTCATTGTACCGGAAATGGTTGGTGTAACAGAAGTGATGTCATTTTCGACAGGAGAAACAATGATTGGGCGTGCGAGGTCTTCTTCGACATCAAATGTCACGATTTGACTTTCAGCAAGAGGTTTGGTGTCCGGGAGAACGGCTTTGATGTCATATGTACCGCCAGGGAGGGTTGTCTGACAATCCCACTCACCAGTTTTTGAGGAGGTTGATTTGCAAATGAGTTCATCAGATTTAGAGGTCCGGACTTCAACTGTCTGGTTTGGAGAAGCTTTACCACTGACAATGACAGGATTTTTCACGACATCGTTGTTAGCGGGTTTTAAGATGTCGACGATGTAGCTGTCAATTGGAGTGGGGGAAACGGTGATTTTCTTAGAGTCTGAAGCACCTTTTGAATCGGTAACAGTCAGAGTGAGTTCGTAAAGCTCTCCTTCAACAGCCGTGGATGGCATTGTGAATATAGGCATCTTGTCTGTTGTACTTGAGAGTAGAGAGGTATGAAGGCCAGTCCAGGCAAAGGAAATTGAATCTTCATCGGGGTCGTAGGATTTGCTGGCATCCAGAATGACGGATTCACCCGGTGCTGCGGTGAAAGAGTCTTCGATGACGATTACGGGGGGATTGTTGGGGAGGACAGAGTCTCTGATGATAAAGCTGACGTTCTGTGAGTTTGTGGGGTCAACATCTACACCTTCACTCCAAACAGCGACGATGGTGTAATAGCCTTCTTTGAATGGGAAAGAGCATGACCAGGTGAGATCTTTGACTTCAGCGGAGCAAAGTGGACGGCCATTTTTGACGTTATTGACGAGAATGTGGTTGCCGTCTGGAATGGTTGTTTGACCAGTGATCGAGGTATTGCCGCTTGGGAGAACTTCATCTATTGCGGGGCTATCGATAGAAATTATGTAATTGAAGGATTCGACATTAATGGTGATGTCGGTGTTAACAGAAGCCCCTTTGGCATCTGTAACGGTGAGGACCAGGTCATAACTGGAGCCGACTTTTGCATTTGAAGGAATGGTAAATTTGGGGGTTGCGGAAGTGGTGGATGAGAGAAGGCCATCTTGAGGTGCGACCCATTTGAAGGTGATAGCGTCGCCGTCTGGATCATTGGATTTGGAGGAGTCAATATCGATGACGGATCCTGGGGTTCCTGAATAGGTTTTGTCGACGACGATGACAGGTGGATTGTTATCGGGAATGGGCTCCAAGACTGTGAAAGTGCGTGGTGCAGAAGACTGGAGTTTATTTTCAGTCCAAACAGCTGTTACGGTATAATTTCCGGGGGTCATATTTGCCTGACAATTCCAGGTTCCGGATTTGGAGATGCTGGCAGTGCAAAGAATATTGTCATTATAGGTGACGTTAATATTCCCGAAATCTGCTGTTGTTTTTCCGACGAAATAGATGGTTGGGCCGTAATCAGTGGCTTTTTCTGCAGGTGAACTGATTGATATTTCGAGGCCGATAATATTGACCTGAACGGAATCTGTGGTGGAATTTCCAGCAGTATCAGTGACAGTCAATTCGCAGTTAAAGCTCTTTCCAACCTGTGCGTTGCTGGAAATGCTGAGAAAAAGGCTGTTTGTATTTGCATTGGAGTATAAAATGCCGGAGCCATTGCACGACCACTGGTAGGACAACTCATCGCCTTCGGGATCGGTGGCTGTTGCTGTCAGTGTAGCAGAACGACCGATGGCGATGTCGACGGGAACAGGCATTTTGAGGGTTGGCGGAAGGTTTATTATTTCCTGACATTTTCCGTTTTCACAAACATAAGGTTCAACGCATTGATCGTCGGATGTGCAGGTATTTGGGCACATGTTGAGTGATGTGTCACAAACGTAGTTGCCGCATTCTGCGAAATCCGGAGTACAAGAACCGGCTTTGCATGTGTTGACTGTGAGGGTGTTGTTGACGCAGGTGTTTTCGGCGCAGGAAGTTCCATCTTCCTTATTTTTCATTGTACAACCGAGGAGCTCATCACACGTTGGAGCATCCTGACATGCAGTTCCCTCGCCTTCGCAAGTCAGTTCGACGAAATCGAAGTTGTTCTTTAAAGGATTACAAACCTTGCATTTGGAATCTTCTGAAACCGCACTGGCCTCATAACAAGTGTTACCGATGAGACATTTGTCGGCGGTATAGCAGAAGTTATTGGATTCGTTAAAGACATAGAGATTTCCGTTTGGCTGGGGTAGGCTTTTGCTGCCTGGAGCTGTGACAATGAGATCGAGCCAGCCTTTGTTATTGTAATTGATGGCGGCGACATTGTGTCCGAATGCGTCATTTTTATTGAGTGCAAGTGCGGACTGATAAGTCCAGAAAGCGTCTTTGGAGAATACAGAGCCGTCTTTTGTTCCCATATACACATAGACATATCCCTGGGAACTTTCGTAATATCCTGGTGCTCCGACAATAAGGTCGTCCACGCCATCCTTATTGACGTCAGCGACAGCCACACTTGAACCGAAGCGAGCATTGGTGCGATCAGCGGATGCAGACCATGCCATAACGGAGGGATCGAAATCTTTTCCGGGGCCGGGGTTGGTATAGGTTCTGGCGCGTCCTTCCCATTTTTTGTTGGTATTAAACATAGGTTCGCCGACGATGAGATCGAGGTCGCCATCGCCATCGATATCGGAAAATGCAACGGATTCTATTGCTGCACCGGATTTATCATTTTTATCACCGATGATGGGGGAACGGCTTTGTTTAAGTGTCCGGCTGGTTTTGTCATATTTGTAGAAATAAATGGCTCCGTTTACGAATTCACCGCCGTCATTATAGAGGTTGTCGACGACGAGTATTTCGGCAACATCTGATTTATTGCCGGTTTGATCGAGGTCGACAATGTATATAGCGGAACCAAAGTTGGTCAGACCTGCAGCTGTGATGCTGGTGCTTGGCGAAAACGTTGCCTTGTCTTTGTACGAACAGATACTGAATAAAACGCTGATTTTAGGTTTATCATAATCCATTGTATTTTCATCAAGAGGTGATGATTGATAGATGAGATCTGGTGAGCCATCACCATTGATGTCACCGATTGCAATGACGGTTCCGGCAAGCTCATAAGCGGTCGTGTTATAAATCGACTTTCTGATGGCGATTCTGTTATTTTGGGCATTATAAATGAAAGAAAAAGCTCCGCTGAACAAGGCTTTCTCTGAATATGTCGGGGAGGATGCAATCAGAACGTCACCATAAGATACGTTGCTGCATTTGGTAACGGCGAGGGAAGCTCCAAAATTGTCATCACCCTCGAATGGGATTGGTGAGATGAAGTTTGCCGATCTGGCAACTTTAATTGAAACTTTACCAGGTTGAGCAAGTGCTCCCTGAGACGTGGCAAAATCTATTTTACCATCGTTGTCAAAATCCCCTGTGACGAGAGTTTGGCCGAAGTGATCACCACTCGGGGACGAAGGGCTGAATATGGCAGATGGCGATGTCGTTCCGGCTGTAGTCTGTTCACCCCATGGAAGTCCTCCGATTTCTCCAATCAGAGCCTGTGAGAATGTCGAATAGTCGTTCTGTGACGATATTTCCGGGGCATTGACTTCTGTATCTGAACATCCACTGAGTGTCGCAAGAGCAATACACAGTGCGGTCATTTTTCTTTTCATGTCATATCTCCAAAAAAAGCCTTTGAAAGACCAAAATAATCCATAAAATAATACCACATTTTTTGTATCATTAAAATAAGTCGGAAAGAGAGTTTTTTAGTTTTTGTTATGACTCAGTGAAGAGTACTTATCGTTAAAAAATAGTTACAACTCAGGTGAGGGGGGCAAAAAATCGTTCCGATGATGACAAAAAAACTGTTCTTTTCTCCTTAAATCGGGCAAATACTGATTGCTACACGTTGTAGCGCATTTGCTTTGGTTTTGAGGAATGAAGCGCGATTATA
>JAZRWV010000276.1:0-8270 GCA_045599925.1 Myxococcota bacterium | reverse complement strand
TCAGACTTATCGGATTTATCAGACTTATCGGATTTATCAGACTTATCGGATTTATCAGACTTATCGGATTTATCAGGCTTATCGGATTTATCAGGCTTATCGGATTTGTCAGACTTATCGGATTTATCAGGCTTATCGGATTTGTCAGACTTATCGGATTTGTCAGACTTATCGGATTTGTCAGACTTAGCGGATTTATCAGACTTATCGGATTTATCGGATTTGTCAGACTTAGCCGATTTGTCAGACTTAGCGGATTTATCAGATTTATCGGATTTATCGGATTTATCGGACTTAGCGGATTTATCGGACTTATCGGATTTATCGACTTTTATTGTTTCACTGGAATCTCGTGATTCAGGAACTTTTTTGAGCTTCTCTGAAGTCTCTGCTGAAATCTGTTTTTTGTCAGCTTCACTCTTTTCGCGTTCTTTTTTCTGATCGGGATATTCAGGCCGATGATGATAAAATGCGTTGAGAATGCCGAGAAGAGCATTAGCAATATCATTAAGATCACGTAAAGTCAGATCGCATTCATCGAACTGTCCATCCGTAAACTTATGGTTGATAAGTTTTCGAACGAGAACAAGAATTTTATCAGGACTCTTATCCGGAAGAGAACGAACAGCAGCCTCGACCATATCAGAAACCATACAAATACCGGTTTCACGAGTCTGAGGTCTTGGGCCCGGATAACGATAATCTTCCTCATAAACGCGTTCCTGCTGGTCTTTTGCTTTTTGATAAAAGAACTCAATTCGGCTAGTGCCGTGATGAGTGATAATAAAATCCATAATATCTTGAGGAAGATGGTATTTTCTGGCGATATCGAGACCATCTTTTTCATGAGCTTTAAGAATAAGCGCACTCATATTTGGTTTAAGTCTATTATGCGGGTTATCACCTCTCTGATTTTCAGCGAAATACTGGGCATTTTTAACTTTTCCGATATCGTGATAATACCCACCGACCCTGGCGAGAACAGCATTTGCACCGATAGCTTCAGCAGCAGCTTCATTCAAAGAGCCGACCATAATCGAATGCTGATAAGTTCCGGGGGCTTCAAGAAATAATGTTTTTAATGCAGGATGTTCGAGGTTCGAAAGCTCAAGAAGTTTATTGGAGGTAATATATCCAAAAACGCTTTCAGACAAAGATTGCCCGATCATTACAACGCCAGTAGCTACCAATCCCCCCAAAAATGCGAGTATAGCCACGACAAAGTAATTGAGAGAAGTCATTCCGGTTCCGCGCAGCATATACATGGCAAGTGCAATCAAAGCCAGGATGCCGCCGATGATCAATCCACGATGAATGAGCATATTGCTTCTCTTGGGACGTTCCATCATAAGTGCACCAGCCATTGAACTTACGACGGCATAGCAAAGCACCATCCCACCATCATCGACAACAATTCCCGTCATGACGACCGTACATAATGCAATAAGATATGCATAATACCGATTCACAACGACATGCATAAGCATAGGTGCTGCGGCAAACGGAAAGAGAATGAGAATGGAATACGGCCAATGATATACAGAATCCAAGGCATTCGAAAGAATATCCGCTAGCTTAAGGAAGATGGCAATGATCAAAATATTAGTTGCGAAGAAGAGAATGTCTCTGTTTTTTTGCCGTTTTCCACTCACAGCGACAATAGAACGCCAGCACATGATTCCCAAACAAAACGCGATCAGTCCAAGTGCTAACCAGTGCATGCTGGTATTCTCAATTTTTCCCTGTCCCTCAGCGAGTTTTTGATAAATCTCGTAATGAACAGGTTTAATTGGATTACCACGCCCAAGAATTGTCTGTCCTTTTTTAAATTCCTCAGAGAAACTCAGTTCCGGCGTTGCATCCCCCACTGCTTGGCGTTCAAGCTGTGTTGCAGTCTCATCATACTCGAGATTGGCCCGAACAAACTGACGACATAAACCAGAAAAAGCCTCTGGAGCCTGAGAAAAACGTTCTTTGACAAGAGTAATGACAAGAGACTCGCTGGAAGATACAGAGGCTATGGTTGATTTTTCATATTTATCAATAGTTCTGGTCTTCTTCTCACCATTTTCATTCCACTGAACAGTGAGGCTTTGAAGAGCTTCAATTTCCTGTTTTGTGGGAACAATCATACGTCCCAAAACGACGTCAAAGACCTGCAACATTCCTTCTTCAAGAATGACGTAAAATTTCTGAGAAATGAACCATGAATAAAGTTCATCACTGACATCCATTCCAAGAGCTTGAACGAATTTATCGCGATGAGACAACATCCATTCATTCAGAGCGGCATCAATTTCTTCAGCCGAAATCTCTCTTGTTGAAAGAAAATCTTCAAAAACGACTTCATCCTCGAACGGTTTCAGAATGATATCAGCCCATTTCTGCCACTGAGGATCATTTGGATGCAAAAGAGAATCCGGTTCACGCTTAACTCTCTTTTCTTCAAGTTTTGCCCGTTCTTTTTCTAAACCATCCTGCATCAGACCAAAAGCCTGACTAATCCTGGCAAGAACAGAGTCATGATATAAAGTATCCCATTTAAAAATGGGCAAAACCTCAGCGATCCTTTGTTCTCTAATTTTTTGAGTAGCCTCGAGATCGACATGTTCAAATTTAAAATCGCGCGGAGCCTTATAGTCATGTCTTGCAATGGAATCGATATCAGCCCGTTCAATGGTATTTGATTCTGTATCGAAGTTCGTTCCAAGAACTAAAATATCGCAAATAATAGAAAAAAAGACGGCCGCACAAATCAGCAGTGGATTATTGAGTCCCCACGTAAGGTATTTTGATTTCGCCTTTTTTTTCGAGACTTTCTCAAAGCTTAAAGAGTCTCTTTGACGATGTTCATCCATATAGCCTCTTAAGATTGATGATTATCAGCTAAAGCAGCAGATTTTTCATAAGCACGAACTATTTTCTGCACCAGTGGATGACGAACAATATCGTGCTCACTAAGTCGAATTACAGAAATCCCTTCGACATCCGCGAGGATATCGACAGCCTGCTGCAAACCGGATTTGACATCACCCGTAAGGTCTGTTTGAGTCAGATCCCCCGTAATAACAGCTTTAGACCCAAACCCAAGTCTTGTCAGAAACATCTTCATTTGTTCCTGAGTCGAATTCTGTGCTTCGTCAAGAATGATAAATGAACTGTTGAGTGTTCTTCCTCTCATAAATGCCAAAGGTGCAACTTCAATAGCCCCCTGACTCATCCAATGCTGAGCCCGGTCGACATCAACCATATCGTAAAGTGCATCAAACAGCGGCCTGAGATATGGATTGACTTTTTCAGCCATATCACCAGGAAGAAACCCAAGCCTTTCACCAGCTTCTACCGCTGGTCTGACAAGAACAATGCGTTTAACGCGTTTTCGCATAAGCGCATCAACAGCCATCGCCATTGCAAGGTAAGTTTTACCCGTACCAGCAGGACCAACGCCAAAAACAATATCATCACTGCGTATTGCATTAACATACGTTTTCTGATTTTCAGTTTTTGCACGAATAGGGCGGTGATCACTCGTCATGCAAACCACACTACCGGTCACACCGGACTCTTCACCACCTCTTAATGCATTGATCTGCTCTGAGAACTCAGACACTGTTATATCGCGATTTGTCTTGGCAATTTCATAAAGAGATACAAGAACATTCTGAGCAACTGCAACATCTTCCGTTTTCCCCGTAAGATGAACAATATTACCCTCTGTTTTAGCTTCTATACTTAATTCTGATTCGAGATATCGAAGATTGCACTCGCGAGTTCCAAAAAGAAGTTTCGCGTTTGGCAAACTCGGAAATTCTATTTCCGTCCGCGCCATTAAACTGCTCCTGATATGTATCACCACTGTGGAATCGTTTTTTCATTCCACATATAATCTTTCAGAATACCCGATTCTGCTCTTTTTGACCAGACAGCACTTAGTTTTAACAAATCACTTATAAATCGATTCAAGAGAATCTTTTTCATCCAGCACAGAAATGACCTGCCCTATCAAATAAAGTGATCCTGAAATATAGAGAGTTCCTTGCATTCCAACTATTTTGGCAGCTTTTTCCAAGCCCTCGCTTAAAGACATACAGCTTTGCTCAGAAGAAAGCCCCGTCCGCTCGCAGTACCTCTGCGGTGAACAAGCTCGTGACGTCGTCTGAATCGGAACAACCCAAATATCATTTTTTGAAAATGCTGATAAATACTGGGGAAACATGGCATCGATATCTTTATCTTCACAACTGTTCACGACAAGTGCATGTGGACCAGTATCTGCTTTAACAGCTTCCATAAACGCCCGTACCCCATCCGGGTTGTGCGCACCATCCAGAATGATTTGTGAAACACCCAGTTTTTTAGCCGCTCTTTCGGAACACTTCCACATCCGGCCAACCCATAGGGTATGAGGAATCAAATCTCCCCAAATATCCTCTGCGTTTTTCTTCAAAAGACCTATTTCAAATGCTTTTTGAATCGCAAACCAGGCAACAGCTGCATTATCGCGCTGAAAAATCGCTAGCTTTTCAGCTCCAGACATCATTTGCAAACCATACTGAGATTCGAGATAGATTCCGTCATCTCTCTGAACCCATTCAAAATCCTCCCCCAGAGCATCAAATGATGAACAGCATTTGAGTTCAGCTTCCTCTCGCAAAACCTCGACTTCATTCCTTCCACATACGACCGGACAATGAGACCGCATAATCCCCGCTTTTTCCCGCGCAATCTGTGATGTTTCTGCCCCAAGATAGGCTTCGTGATCACGACTAATCGATGTAATTATACTTAAAGACGGGGTCAGAGCATTCGTCGCATCCAGGCGTCCGCCAAGTCCAACTTCAAATACACCAAAATTAACTCGACGCATCTGAAATGCACGAAGTGCCATCACAAGACAACATTCAAAATAAGTCAGCGTTGTGCCAGAACTGATTTCTGTCGCATCACCGCCATATTCATCAAGCACTTTCTGGCCAATTTTTACAATTTCATCATCTGGCAATAGATGACCATTCACTCGCATTCGCTCACGAAATTCCACGAGATGCGGTGAGGTAAACAACCCCGTCTGATACCCTAGTTTCCAGACTGCATTGGCAAACAATGCACTCACCTGACCTTTTCCATTTGTTCCCGCCACAAGAATATGTGGATAATTTACAAGTTCAGGCTCTCGCGATAACGCTTGATGAATTGCTTCAAGACCAAATTTCATCACTCGTTCATTCTGTCGGTACAACCGTTCGTAAAATGGATTCTCTTTTACCATTCTAATAAGAACTTCCTATATCTTTTACATTCCAACATTCTTTCGCTGTGAAACCACACAGACAAAGCCAAATTGAAACGATATGAATGCAATAAAAAAGGCCGCCAAACGGCGGCCCTCATTCATAAATTCCCAAACCTATTCCATGAAAGCATAGCGATCATGAAGTTCAAGATAACTCAGAAAACGTGTGTACTCATCAGTATCCACGATGGAATAAACATTTTCTCTTGAGAGTGTAATGAGATTTTTATCCACAAGCTTTTCTAGCGCTTTTTTGATTTCAACATCATCAATCCCAAGGGAATCTGCCATATCAACAGGAACTGTCGCTTTATTTGGAGCTTCAGAATGCTCAATCTCATGTCGAAGCTGAAGCATGACTCGCGCAAGATTATTGTGGAGTTGCATCGTAGAAACTCGGAATTGAGCCTCTGTCAGTCTTCCTGCAAGCTTTTTGAGCAAACGAATTGACAGCTCAGCATTCGCTCGAATCATTGCTTCAAACTGATGGGCATCAACAATGAGCAATCGTGCAGTATCGACCACTGTTGCCGTCGCATTCTGACCATCTCCCGTCACTAAAGCCAATTCTCCGCAAAACTCACCTGGTCCAAGTGTTTCAAGAAGGATTTCTTCTGAGCATACACGCTTTGTCAGCTGAACATGCCCTTCATTAATAACCCAAAGTTTTGTGGCAGGATCCCCTTCATAAAAGAGAACAGTTCCGGGTTCAAATGTCTTTCCATGCTTTTCAAAAGCCTGTTCCTTGTCCATCGCTCTATCCTTAAATAAGATTAAAAAGGAGCAAAACACAGAGGTTTTTATCACACAATGCAGATAAAATCCAACACTAGGTTATCATCTGCAAATAATGTTTTCTCATTCCCTTTATTATGCCTATTCTGTCTCCGGAACCCCATCTATGACGCTAACCCCCACATAAACTGCATACATAGGCTTGCTCGTTTCGACAAACTTGCCTCGATCATATTGCTTGTATCTCACATACACCGCAACTTTGTTGCCCTGATAGGTATATCCCATCTGCAGCATTTCAGAAATCGACAATTCCGGCATTTTTTCCAGCTTGTCCCCTATTTTTTCGGTCTGGCTATCATACGAATACACCATGCCATCATCCGATATGGCTTTGATATGCTCAAAAATGCCTGCCCGATAATCAGCAAACTGCTTTTCCGAAATCGCATTGTCTTTCTCCGAAACCAAATAATACCGGCTATTTCCTGGTTTCAGAAACGCAAACACACCATTTTGTGTACCACGAGAGGTGTTGAATTCCGGCTCAAGCCACTTCTCCTCAATGCCAACATCCTCAAACGAAATCGCATTGTTGTGAGAGACAATGTGTTTCCTCTCGACTACTCGCTCTACATCCGTTCCAACCTCTACAGGCTTCACTGATTCATCAACTTTTACAGAATCAGCTTGCGAATCTTCTGTTTTCACAACCTCTTCTGAAGTCTGTTCATTCTGAGCCGGCATATTCTCTGGCACATTTTCTGGAGCTTTCTGACACCCCATCACATACAAACTCATTAATAAAGCAACAAATACGAGCTTCTTCATTCTTTTCTCCGTTTATTTTACCTTGATGATTTCATAGTCTCGACTTCCAAGCCCCAGCTTTGCCGCATGAATAACGCCAGCTTCCCAGTCCGTATCGGGATGAACTACTTTAAATACATCGTGCTTTTCACACGCTTCAGGCTTGTCAGCTGCACTTCCTGGAATAACAGGTTCCCGATTCGCCGCATCCACACATGCCTGATCAAGTGCAACCGGATCAAACGATGCAAACATGCCAACATCTGGAATGACCGGAACATCATTGCAGCTGTCACAATCACATTCCGGTGACACATTCACCACCAGACTGATGTGAAATGCTGGTTTTCCATCCAAAACAGCCTTCGCATATTCCGCAATTTTCCTGTTCATCACTGGTTTGGCTTCATCCCATTTGCATCCAATCGCGCCTTTCGGACAATACGCAAAACAGAAACCACAGCCAAGACAATGCGCTTCATCGATCACCGCCTTTTTATTGATCACATGAACCCCATTGTTTGCACAGTGTTTGACACACATGCCACATCCAATGCACAAGTCTGTATAAATTTCCGGCGTCCCTGCACTATGCATCTCCATTTTGCCTTTTTTGGATCCGCATCCCATGCCAATATTCTTCAATGCGCCGCCAAATCCAGCATTGATATGCCCCTTAAAATGCGAAAGCGAAATGATGACATCGGCCTCCGCAATCGCCGCACCAATCTTGGCTTTCTTGATATACTCGCCGCCTTCTACCGGAATTTCCCTCTCATCCGTCCCGCGAAGTCCATCGGCAATAATCGTATGCACTCCAGTCGCCAACGGATTATATCCATTCATATAAGCCGCATCGAGATGATTGAGCGCATTGTTCCGATAACCCGCATAAAGCGTATTGCAGTCCGTCAAAAATGGCTTCCCGCCTCGCTTTTTGATGTGATCACACAACACTCGCGCATATTGCTGGCGAAGAAATGCCAGATTCCCAACTTCACCAAAATGCAGCTTAATCGCCACAAATTTGTCTTCAAAATCGATACTGTCGATTCCCGATTTCACAATCAGTCGCTCGAATTTGGCAAGCAGACTGTCTCCCATCGATACATGCATGTCTGTAAAATAAACTTTCGAGGCCATATCAACTCCATTCTCAGTCATTGCTACTTTATTATTCACTCTCTGATGGCTTTTGAGCATCAAAATCAATTCACTTTACCGTATTTCACAATTCAACGCATTCTGAAAATGTTATTGTATTTCGGTTTTGATGGCCTTGCTGTTGGCCTGCGGCCAATACGCAAGGCCTGGCATGGCTATTGGCCGAGTTGTAAACGCAAAAATTTGCGTCTACAACCCGCCCAATACGCCATGCCAGGCGCCCTATCTGCGATACGGGCGGGCATTACCCTCGCCCAATGTGTGTGGG
>JAZRWV010000275.1:0-1519 GCA_045599925.1 Myxococcota bacterium | reverse complement strand
TCGGGCGTATGCAATAGCCCGAACCCCATTGCGTATCTCCCGCCGGGGAGATAGCAATGGCCCCATAAAAAATAATATTTAAAACCTTGATATTTTCCTTAAAAACGTCGAAAAGTGTGCGTTTTTTAGAGGGGTAATTCTGCCCCGAAACACTTTTTTTTTCTCATCATAAGGAAACTTCATGCGATACTCACAGGCGCTTATTCCAACCCGTAAAGAAACTCCGGTGGATGCCGAACTTCCCAGCCATCAGCTGATGCTTCGTGCAGGCTATATTGAACAGCTCACGGCCGGCGTTTACACCTTGATGCCGCTGGCGTGGCGCAGTGTGCGCAAGATTGAGCAGGTCGTTCGCGAAGAGCTTGATGCTGCCGGTGCACAGGAAATTCTGCTCCCGATGGTTCAGCCCGCCGAAATCTGGAAACTTTCAGGCCGCTGGGATCACTACGGAAAAGAGCTTCTCCGCTTTAAAGACCGCAAAGACATGGAATTCTGCCTTTCTCCTACGCATGAAGAAGGCGTCACGGACCTCGCCAAACGCCACATTCGTTCCTATCGCGACATGCCCAAGAATCTTTATCAGATTCAGGTCAAATTCCGCGATGAACTTCGTCCGCGCGGCGGCTTGATGCGCGGCCGTGAATTTTTGATGAAAGACGGCTATTCGTTCGACATTTCGTTCGATGCCGCCGAAGAATCCTACAAAAAAATGTACAACGCCTATACGCGCATTTTCAAACGCTGCGGCCTGAGTTTCCGCGCAGTTGAAGCCGATTCCGGCAACATTGGCGGCTCTCACAGCCACGAATTCCAGGTGCTTGCGCAGACCGGCGAAGATCGCATTCTGTCCTGTCCGAAATGCGGTTATGCGGCCAACGAGGAAAAAGCCGAAGTCAAACGCACGGTCACGGCAACCTCATTTGATGTTCACGCCGATACGCCGGCCAAAGAAGAAGTCCATACCCCCGGCCAGCATTCGATCGACGAAGTCGCTGCATTCCTCAAAATTCAGCCCGAACAGTCGATCAAAACGCTCGTCTATCTCGCCGATGGCGAGCCCGTTGCAATCCTCCTTCGCGGCAACGACAACCTCAATGAAATCAAACTGACGCGCGTGCTTGGCTGCGAAAACCTCGTCATGGCGAGTGATTCTGCTGTCAAGGAAGTCATGAACGCGGAAGTCGGATCGCTCGGTCCCTGCGGTGTCAGCATTCCGGTTTATGCCGATTTCAACGTTGCCACGATGCACGACTGTGTCTGCGGCGCGAACCACACGGACTATCACCTCATTCATGTCGAACCCGGCCGTGATTTCCAGGTCAAAGCCATAGCCGACCTCGTTCTGGCGCAGGAAGGCGACGCCTGCCCTCACTGCGGCGAAAAGCTCCAGGGCTTCAAGGGCATCGAAGTCGGCCACGTGTTCCTGCTCGGCACAAAATACAGCGAACCGATGGGCGCGACTTATCTGGACGCCGCCGGTGATTCTCATCCCTGCGTCATGGGCTGCTATGGCATCGGC
>JAZRWV010000274.1:0-3871 GCA_045599925.1 Myxococcota bacterium | reverse complement strand
CTTTTCTCCAACCAATTCCGTCCATATTTGCTCGCGCTGTTTGCGATTCGGCAGCTGAAGCCGAATGATATGCTCCGGTTCAACCTGAAGAAATGAAGGAATGTCCCCTGTCACAAGCCAAACCGTCGGACATTGTGATTTATCCAGAATGCTTATCAGCTGATATATCCCATCTCCCCAGCGATCACACCATTTCGTCACATTCTTTAAGACGAGCACGTCTCTGCACAACACAGACATCGCAATTGCTCGCCGAAGTGACTGATTTGCACGTTCAAGAGTCAAATCCGGCATCAAATCAAGTGTTCGGATTCCCTTATAATGCAAACGACCGGCTATCGCCTGACAAACCGTGACTTTGCCCGCCCCCGTCGCCCCTAAAACAACCATGTGATCAGGTGCTGGCTTATCCCCTATCTTTTTTATACTTCGACGCGTTATTTCATCCAGATTTTTACTGGATATTGCATCCAAATGCGCTTTTTCTGAATATTCTTCCCTTAATAAGTATCGAACAGCCTCGGGAATGACATGCAGTTCGGCTGCAGCCAACGAATCCGACGACATGTCGCACTGAATGATGCCGGATTTAAACAATATGCTGTTTTCAGGTAAAAGCACATTCTCCGTCATCGAAGTATCGGCCGTATCGGATAAAAAATGCGCCATAAATCCCCAGCGCGGCTGATCGGGGTCTTTTTCCGACATCGCAAATCGAAGCGCACGAAGCAGCGGCCAGTCCTGATATACAACAGAAAGCACCGCCAGTAATGACAACTCTTCCGGAGACAACAACAAGGCTTCGTCCAATGAAGCCCAGCGATTCGCAAGAACATCACCATGAATACTCAATTCAATGATCTCACTCCAAAACTGAGTAAAATTCGGTCCCGACCATTGAACGACTTCTTCCTGAAGGGATTGACTTGATAACACCATATTCTGACTGAGTTCACGAAACCGGGAACTCAGTTCTTCAGGCCAACCAAGACTCAGATCGTTATCAAATCGAATCCAGCCATTCTGCCAGCCTCGATATAACCACCGTCCTATCAGAGAGACCACAAACTGCTTAATGATTGTCTGAAAATTCGCTAGCATGCGTTTCTTTCTCTACTCGCTGATGCACTAATTCAAAAATGGCAAACCGGGTTTGAATCCGCATTGGGCTGTTATCCAATGCTTTTTCATCTCATACTATATTTTGCCCCGAATAACCATCTATCCCCTACAGAAGGTCTGATCTATTGTAACTATTCACACTGGGCTCTACAAAGCTAACCGTCCACCGGACGGTCAGCTTTTCGGCCCCCCATTCCGGTAAAAGCCTAAGCTGTGCCTGAATTTATGCTGAATATAGATTTACCTTGGCTGAGTTGTAACAAATAATTACCAATTTTTAACAAAATGAATGCAATACATCATTGTTTTATACTAAGTACGCTGTTTTTCGGCATTTCATGCCACGTCAGTCCCGCACGCCTTTCATTTCTTTTCATTTTTACTCATAGTTTATGTATTATCTCACACCACAACTCCAGTTTTCGCTTGATGAAGCCAGTGATTTCGGTTTCTCTGCCGCCCAAAAGCTTGGTATTTCCAAAACATCCCTACTCGACTGGCAATTTCATCAAAAAAGTCTCGATGTCCGCCATAAACGCCCGAATTTTCAAGCAATTCTGAGTATTCAGGTACCGACATCCGATAAAGCGCTTTGCCGACAGCTCGAGTCCAAGGGCTGCCGCATTCCGGAACCCGCCATTAGTCTCCCCAAATTCGAAAAACGCTCAACGCCGCCCCACATTGCAATCGTTGGCGCCGGCCCATCCGGGCTTTTTGCAGCCATGACATTTGCCGAAGCCGGCTTCTGCGTCGACATTTATGAACGCGGAAAGCCAGTAAAATCGCGCACTCGCGACGTTGCATCCCTCATGCATCACGCCATTCTCAACCCCGACAGCAACATCTGTTTTGGCGAGGGCGGCGCAGGAACTTTCTCAGATGGAAAGCTGATGACCCGTACCAAATCGCAATACATTCCACTCGTTCTACAGCGTTTTGTTCAATTCGGTGCCGATCAAAAAGTGCTCTACGAAACCCATCCCCATATCGGCACAGACAGACTCGCACCAATCCTCACCGAAATGCGATCATGGCTCGAATCCAAAGGCATTCGCTATTTCTTTGAAAAAAAAGTGGAAGACGTCTGGATTGAAAAGGACACGTGCCGAGGCATCATCATCAAT
Source organism: Myxococcota bacterium (assembly GCA_045599925.1). GTDB lineage: Bacteria > Myxococcota_A > Bradymonadia > UBA4248 > UBA4248 > UBA4248. The sequence continues at coordinate 1,625 of JAZRWV010000274.1, read as the reverse complement.
CGCGAAAAGCTCAGCTATGATGCGGTTTTCCTCAGCATTGGCCACAGTGCGGACGAGATGTTTGAGCGGCTTCGCTCCCATAACGTCGACATGGAACCCAAGCCATTTGCGATTGGCGTTCGCGTCGAACATCCGCAGGCGCTTATCAATGAAATCCAATATGGCACTTATGCTTCGCATCCATTGCTTCCAGCGGCGGAATATGCCGTTCGATTCAATCACGACAAACTTCCGTCCGTGTTTTCGTTCTGCATGTGCCCCGGTGGCCGTGTTGTCGCCTCTCAAACCACCGAAGACACCCGCGTTGTCAATGGCATGAGTGGCAGTCACCGCAACGGGAAATGCGCCAATTCGGCTCTTGTCGTTCAAGTTGGCCCGGAATTCTTTGGTCCCGGCCCGCTCGGCGGTCTTCACTGGATTCGTTCACTCGAACGCAAAGCCGCACTCAATTGCCCGCCTGCTTTTGCGCCTGCTCAGCCAATGAACGACTTTCTCGGACACAGAATGCCCGCAGAAGCCCCCAAAACGACTTATTCTCCCGGCACACAGCCCGCGAATTTCCACGACATCTTCCCCAAACGCATTGTCAAAGCCCTCGAAACCGCGCTTTACACATTTGACAAGCAGATGCACGGATTTGTCACGAATGACGCCAATTTTATTGGCATTGAATCGCGTACAAGCTCACCGGTTCGCATTCTTCGCGGCAAAGATTTCAGTGCAATTCATGTCAAAAATCTCTATCCGGTCGGCGAAGGAGCCGGTTATGCCGGCGGCATTACGAGCTGCGCCATCGACGGCATTCAGGCCGCTATCGCCTGCATTCATTCCATATAAGTCGCATTCCAATTGGTTTTCTTTAGGGCGGCGCTATGATATACGCGCCGCTTTGCGCTCGCTATTGCCTTTGGCAATACGCTCGCGCCTCTTTTTTTTGACATGATTTCCCCAAAAACCAAGTTGCACGGCGTATTGGCGAAAGCCAATAGACGTGCACAAATCCGACCGTATCGCCATCGGCGATAGGACGGAAACCCAATAAAAAACTCATCATATGCGCTTCGAAAATATCGATATTCATTCAATCAACCCTGAGTTACTACTCTCGCTTTTCGTTGATAATGCTGAAGATCCGGTTTCTGTGTCTTTCGAAAACCTCGACTGGCCCGAAGTTCTCAAAGCCATTGCCGAACGCTGTCACAGCGAGGCTTCGAAACCCCTCGTCATGCAATTTCCGCAACTCGCAGAAAAAGACATCGTCGCAAGGAGACTTGCCGAAATCGGACAGCTTATTGACCTCTATGATGCCTGTGATCCGGTTGTTTCCATTCAAGTGACGCCGCTCGAAGAGATTCTGATTCGCGCAGAGCGCGGTGCAGTCCTTTCGGGCGAAGATCTGCTCAAAGTTGCGTCCACCATGGGAGCGTTTCACGCGACTTATCAGTATTTTGCGGTGCGACGCGAAGAAGCCTCACTTTTGTGGCTTTATGCGCAGGATATCGAGGTTCAGCGCGACCTTGAGCGCCGTCTCAAAGCCTCTTTTGACCCGGATGGCAAACTCGTCGACAATGCTTCGCCAGAACTCGCCAGACTTCGCGAACGCTCAAGAAGACTTGCCGAAAGCC